>NZ_VSZO01000017.1 GCF_008312935.1 Roseiconus lacunae
CGACCACGCCGCCGTTGAGTGCTTCGACGCGAACTTCGTCATAGGGGTCTCGTACACCCGTCAGACTTGTTAGGTTGGGTAGCGACAAAACGCTGCCCACGCCGCTCGCGCGCAGATAGCGGTCAGCATTGTTCGTATTAGTATTCGTATAGCTAGTCGCCCCGAGCAATCGCAGCACACCACCATTGGAGACAAATAAGCTGGTGGTGTCGAACGTGGTGGTACTCTGAGCGAGAAAACTTGCCCCATCGACAGTGAGATTGCGATTGGCATCGATCACGGTTGATCCGGAAACCGTTAACCCCCCCGCGGTGAGTTTCAAACTCTCCGACAGATTTAGACTCGCGATCGAAAGCGGCTCTTCGATGTCGTAGACGACTTCGATACTGCGCGCGTCATCGATCGTAACTTCGTCGCCTGACGCCGGAATCTGGTTTCCGATCCAGTTTTCAGGCGTACTCCAGTTCAGATCGGGACCGCCACCGTCCCAAATCGCCGCTGCCAATACGTATCGCTGCTCTAATGTCTCCAAACGAGGACGTCGGAAACGCGAATTACGAATTCTCGACTGGCTTCGAATTGGTTGTAAAGAACGGTCGAAACGATTTCGAATCGAAGTGGGCTGAGTCATGCTAATCGCGCAAAGAACATCTAAGATCGAATTTCATCAGGCTTTTCGGTCGTATAAATCGCCGATATACACCTATCCACCCGTCTCTGCAGACTCCACGCCGGTTTTGCGACATCCAAAACGAGAGTTTTTGCCTGATTGATGGATTTTTTAATTCGTATCTAGCACGATCACATGATCTCCCTTCCCTCCTACGAGTAGCTGATCATCGCTTGGCGACAGACTGAGCGTCCGGATTGGCGCAATCCCGGTTCGAATTGACAATTGCGGCTCCCATACCACAGCGTCCCAAACGATGAGCTCGCCATCGGCATGCCCCGTGACCATTGCCTGGCCATCCCTCGTGAAGACAATTTGTGTCGCCGGGCGGATTCTCATTTGACGCGTCACATCTTTGTGTAGCTCTGGGACGCTCCAAACGGCGACTGTTCCACCTTCCGTGGCAAGAACCAGCGAGCGTCCCGATGGATGAAACTCCATTGCCTGAATGTCGATAAAATCTCGATAAGCGATCGTGGAAAGCTCGCCTTGTTCTGTCACTGCGCGTAGTTCAATTCGATTTTTAGCGTCATCAAAAGATGCGATCCAATTGTTTTCTTTGTGTACGGCATAGGTATGGACCGGTTGATTGCTCGCCGAATCGGCCAACAGTTCAGCGACGTCCGCCGTCTGCTGGACCCTCATCCAAGCGGCCCGCCCGTCGTGAAAGCCAATGAGAAGACGATCATCAAGTTCAGCCACTCTTCGAATATCGGTAGGATGATCGAATCTGGAAAGCAATTCACCGGTCTCGACATCCCACAGCGAAACGCCCCGTCCTCGATCTGCCGAAACGAGCAACCGACCGGAATCAAGAAACTTCAAGTCCGAAACTGTTCGGCTTCGGCTTGTCCACTGGCGAAGTAAGTCCCCTGTCTCGGAATCGAGGATGCTAATTTGACCTCCACCATGAGATAGCGCGACACGATCGCCGCGGGGAGAATAGCGTGAATGTGAAACGGTATGCTGGTTCGTCTGCCAAACGGGAAACTGAACTCCTTCGGACAGCTGTTTTGTTAACACTATGCCGCCACGAAGTGCGATTGCCACCGCGTTTCCATCGTTAGACACATCAAGAGCGACTGGCTGGAATTCGATCGCAGTCTTTCGGGTTGGTTCGGACCGTAAGTTGACAAGTGATTGGTCATGTCGAAACAGAGTTTCCAATCTTTTACCGTTCTCCGACAACCAGACTTCGCCACGCCCGGACTGAACGTACCGAGAGAACAAAGCAGACGGGTGGACGAAATCGAAATCGGGGCGAAAGCCGTTGCTGCGGTATGCCTGCACGATTTCCCGCGATTGAAGGTTCCAAACCAAAGTGCCGTTTTCCTCTTTGCAAAGGCTGGCAATGCTGAGGTCACTGGAAAACCGTCCACGATTGACATGAATTGTTTCACCCGATCGATCTAAAACTTGTTGTCTATCTTGAACTTCACCACTCGAGAGATTTCCAATAAAAACTTGCCCAGTTGACGACATCGCGGCATAGCGAGTTCCATCCTCGGCAACCGATAGCGCAATGATCGGCAGTCGTGCCAACTGAATCCGCCAGACTTCGACCTCCGTTTGCTGACTCATTCGCGCAACCAATCCATCTTGATCAGCCACCAAAAAGTCTGACGTTCCTTCGATCACCGCAATCGCAGAATGAGGAACTTTCGACATATCAGGCAGGCGTCTGACTTTGTTTTGCCGGATATCCAGTCTCGCCGCAGCGCCGTCCTGCTCAACGAACAGCACTGCGTTCGCTATCGAATCGACCGAAAGTCTGACAGCCGGTGATCGGATTGATCGATCGTATCTCGCTAACACTCGCTTCGATTCTGTATCCCATGCCACCAATCCATTGGGCCCACTGGTCACAACCCAAGAACCATCAGCAGAAACCGCAACATCCAACAATCCTTTTCCATCCGCATTCCATGCATGAGTTTCACTTGACAATTGTTGATGCAGCAAACTCCAGGCAAACCCGCGAAGATGCTCGGGACAATACGCTGGATCTTCTAACTGGCGGGCAGCCAAGTCTGGCTCATGCAACGCCATCATCCCCAATCGCATGAGCGTGTGGTTGAACGCGGATCGTTTTAAACGCAGATTGGAATCCGCAATTTCGACGTTAAGCCTCTTTAGATTGCTTCGTTGCGTTTGCAATTGGGAAACGGATTCCATTAACCTCATTGACCGATCCCTTGCGAGCTTCGCATACCCAAACGCTACGATCGCAAGTGAGATCAGCAGTGCTAGAACGACAGACGATACCAAGGCTGCGAAGCGATACCTCCTACTCCATTTGCGTAGCGCATCAAATGCGCTCGGGCGTCTGGTAAGGATAGGCCGGTGATCGAGATAGCGACGTAGGTCCTCACGCATTGACTCGATCGATTCATAACGCTCGACCGGATCCTTGGCGAGCGCTGTCTCGATGATCAATTCCAGGTCGCGCCCAATCGCTGGATTCAGCCTTCGCAGTGAATCAGGCGATTGAGAACGTACGACTTCGGCAGTCTGCCACAGCGTTAAGTTCTCCAACTTGTACGGCAGACGGTCTGTGAGCAACTGATAAAGCACCACCCCGAACGCATACACATCGGTGCGTGAATCAACTCGAAATGGGGCACCGCCGAATTGCTCCGGGCTCATGTAGCAACGTGTTCCTGCCCAAGATTCAGCCGTTTGATTTGTTGAATCTCCTTCCTGGTTCTCACTACGGATTCGCGCAAGTCCAAAGTCAATCAGCTTTGGAACACCATCATCAGTGACAAGCAAGTTTGCCGGCTTTAAATCACGATGTACGATGCCTTCGGCATGTGCCACCGCCAGAGCATCTAGAAAGGGCAGGCACAGTTCGACCGTGTCTTGATGCGACCAGTCGGAATGTTGCTCGCACCGCCGAATGTACTCCAGAACTGTTTTACCTCGGATCCATTCCATCGTAAAAAACAGACGCTGCGTCCCCCCAAAATCGACGACTCCTGCATCATAGATCCGAGCGATATGATGGTGCTGTAACGCCGCTAAAAGTTGAATCTCGAGTCGAAATCGCGATTCGATTCTGGGACGTGCGGTGACGTCATGCAACAACTTGAGTGCGACCTTTCGGGGTGGCATTTGCTGTTGAACGAGATAGACGACGGAGAATCCGCCTCGGCCAATCTCTGATAAAACTTGGTACTCACCAATCGAAGCCGGTAGTTCGTCCGCCAATTGCTCTTCGAATCGCGAGAACGCCTCCAGCGATCGCAGATAACCTTGCAGCTGGTCGGACAACTCTTCATCGCCTTCACAAAGGTGAGCCAGAGAAACATCCTGCCCCTGCTTTGTCAGCGATTCCCAACGATCCAAGAGACGTTGCAGCTTCTCTGATACGACGTTCCTATCCGTCGAAGAACCAATCGTGGAAGAGTCATTATTGGAAATAGACAATGGTCGTAGCTTCGCGCGCGAAAACCCAGAAAAGCCGGTCTACGAAAGCAATGCCTGTTGGCAAACCTTCCGGGCAATCATCATCCGTGCCGTAGTCCAACGTCGCTGACACTGCCTGAGACTGATTCCCAACTGGAGAGCCGCTTCCTGCTGCGAAAGCCCAGTGTACCAAATCATTTCGAAGACTTCCAAAACGCCTTTCGGGAGTTCTTCTACGCACTGATGAAATCGCCCCCATTCTTCCAACGTAGGATGATCCGGCCGATCCTGGATCGAGGGCAGACTGCCGAGCCATGATTCGTGGTTGGCTGCGTACGAGCCTTTTCGGCTGTGACGTTGCGCAAAATTAAGAAGCTCACGTCGAATCTGCAACGCAGCAAGACGGCGCAAATGCAAGGGAGACTGGATTTGTATCGACTCAATCGATCGGTGCAAACGCACCAGCGCCGCTTGCACGACGTCATCTGTTTCTTCCCAGCGACGAACCCCGGGAAACGTCCTGAGCATTCGATGAGCCAATCTGCGAAATTGCGATTCGAACTCGAGCAACAAATTGCTTTCGTTATCACTAGCCATCACGCTCTGAACCCGTTACTAGCAGCTTCAACTCTTTCGCGTCATTGGGCTGTAGAATAGTACAGAATCACTTTCGGTCAAGCACTTTCAGGATCGGTCCATCGTCCCTATCTTATCTACCTCCGCTGGCGTGACTCCCATTCAAAAACGGTATCGATGCATGAGATTGAGCAGCGATTTCCCGTTGCTCGGACTCGATTTTTGCGTGGTGAACTCCGTAGCCGGAGGCAAGTTCGGAAGTAGCGCCGAGTAAAGCTACGCAAATGCGACTGTTGCGGTCACGTGGCATCTGAAGGGCATGGATGAAGCAGAATCTGATCCGGTGAGTGAATGGCTATCGCCTTGGTCCAGACTCCTCAATGCCTCTCGCCTTTGAGTCGACTCTTTGGGACGGTACCAACGCAGTTCGTCGAATGCGCCTTGGTAGAAGCGTTCGATCAGCTTGAGCGTGGTGATCATGATCGGTCCTTCGCCAAATTTCGAAATCGCCATCGGGATTCCGGCGACCCATTTAAGAAATCCAGAATGGACGTAGTGATCGTGATCACGGTCGTAGCATACGAAGACATCGTGTTCACGGATTGCTGATCGCCCTTTGGACGTGACAGTCTTTGACGAAATACGTTCAAAGCATCGTGCCAAAAGCGTTCCCACCGGATTGTGATGCATCGTCGCCGGACTGGCGAGTCCCTCAAGCCACTGGTCGGGCCCCAAACCAACACTCGATCCGATCGCCAACGCATGACAATTGAAGTTGCGTTTGTCGGCGGTAGACCACTTCCAGCCGGACGACTCTAGGCGGATCGCCGGGCCGCAGCCATAGCTTCCGAGGATCGCTTCCCAGTCACAGTCGACTGCCGGGGCGAGGGGTTGGCCTTGCTTTTCGAAGACGACAACCGGGGAGCGATCGATGAAGGCAACCGATCGTTCCACGCGTCCACCGGATCTGTCAACGGGAGGCAGTGGTTGAAAGGTTTGGAACATCGATCGGGCTCGAGACGCAAGAGGCGTTTAATGGTAAGGACGTCTAAGGTGACGGCAAACCATAAGACGCGGTTTACGATCCCGTTGTTTAAGAAAACATTGCCAATGAGAAATCCAAGATGCTCGCAATCCCGTGGCCGCTCTTAGCGAACATCGCGATTGTTCGGTCGAACATGATCGATCGATGAGGGTCGACGGTCAACTCCATGAAGCCGCGATTTAGTCGTCAAGCCATAGAACCTGGAGAACTCGCGCCGGTCGACGGCGGGCTTCCCTCCTCGACTGCGTTTCGGGAAGCATCTTTGGCGATCGTCTAGATGAATCCCATCTTTGCACAGTCAACTTGACGATCCAACTAACGGGGGAATCTCATGTCGTCGCCTGCTACCGCGAAGTTCGATCTGCATCTTCCCGGCTTGTTAAAAGTACTCGCCGAGCACTTATATTCCGATCGTCGTGTCGGCTTTCGTGAGCTGCTTCAGAACGCCCACGATTCCTGCAGTCGCCGCCGGATCGAAGCCCCCGGTGATTTTCAACCGCGGATCCGTGTTTCAATAGATGCGGACGAAGGCATCTTAGTCATCGATGATAATGGGTGCGGTCTGACAGAAGACGAAATCGTCAATTACCTCGCAACCATCGGCCGAGGTTACACGCGACAACTTCGCGAAGAAGCCGCACTGAACGATCCCGAAAGTTATCGCGAATTGATCGGGCAGTTCGGACTTGGGTTCCTCAGTGCGTTCTTGATCGCATCAGAAGTCGAAGTCCATACGTTGTCATATCAGGCCGGTAGCGAGCCCATGATTTGGCGCAGCCAAGGCAACGAAACCTATCAAATGTGCGCAGGTACGCGTCGAGACATTGGCACAACAATACGACTGACGTGCAAGCCGTCGATGCGGTTTCTGTTTCAGGAAGACGCGATCGCCGAGTTGGTCGAGCGGTATTGTGATTTCTTACCGGTACCGATTTATGTCGCGCCATCGCGGACTCCCGTCAATCGGCAAATCGCCCCATGGGCAGAGGTCGATTTCGAGTCCGCATGGGATGAATTCGGCCAATCACAAACACGCGCCGCAGATTGCCTGTGGAAATTGCAATTGAAAGATTGGCGTTTGGATCTGGGGCACGATTCGATCCTGATTCCGCTTTCGGGTGTAGTTTATGTTCCGGCACGATCGACGGTGTCCTTGAATGAATTCGGTGACGCAACGGTCTACATTCGCAACATGTTTATCACCGACAGCAACCGTTCGCTGTTGCCGAACTGGGCCAAATTCATTCGAGGATACTTAGAATCACCGATGCTGCAGCCGACGGCATCTCGCGAAGACATCCACGAAGACGAAAACTTTGAACTCGTTTGTGAAGCAATCGAACAGCAGTTGCTTCAAGGTATTCGCGAACTTTGTGAAAACGACCTCCGGCGATGGAATATGATCGTCGATTGTCACACGGACTTGATCATGGGGTGGGCCGCGACCTGCGATCATTTCTTTGATCATATCGCCGATTGCATCCAGTTACGCACCACACGCGGGATGATGACGGTCGACCAATATCGATCCCAATGCCCGGACGACAAGATCTATTACGAAACCACACACTCGCCAAGCTTTTTCGAGCAGGTACTGCTTGAAGGCCAATCCAAACCGGTCATCGACGCATCTTGGTTCGGAGTGTTGCCATTTCTCAAAGAGTTCGCTCGGCGAGACCGTTCGATCGAGTTGGTGCGCACCGACGCCGATTTGAAAACGTTGATGCGGGACATTCCCGAAGATAGCTTTACTGACCTATTGGTTGCGTTTCGAAAGGTCTACGAAAATACTCGCATCGCGCGTTTTCAGCCCGACGAAATTCCAGCAGTGTTCCTGTACAGTCAGCATGCCGAATTCATCGCCGAATCGGAGGAAGCACTTTCCGGTGATCAACTATTCCCCGGTGTCGCCGATGCGATTTCGGACATCGTCGAAAATCTTGTACGTGCGGGAGAATCGACCGAGGGTGTTTTGACATTGAACGCCAACAGCCCGTTGATCCGGCAGTTGGCGGCCGCGGCACGCCAAGGAAACTTGGAACCACCGTATTGTGAAATGTTATGCGAGATGGCAAAGCTGTTCAGCGGTCGGATGATGGATGCTCGAAAGATGATCCAGTCGTTCGATACGTTCAGCGGCGCTCTGATGGAGATCGCACCATGAGTGTCTGGGACTGGTATCAACAGCATGTCGAATGTCTGGATCAAAACCCTGACGCGACCGCCAGTGACTGGATCATGTTCGAGTTGTTCGCCGAAGCAACCGAAGCAGAGGATCCGGAAGTCAAACTAATCTATTACCGTGAAGCCAAGGATGCCGCCCAGGCGTGTGGTGACAAAGCGTTCGCACTCTGGTGCGACGCGTGGATAGGAATGGAAACCTGTTCGGTCGGTCGCTATTCCGAATCGTTACATGGGTTGACCAAAGCGGCCGTCGAGGCCAGACATCCCAGGTACAACGGACTGCCCCAGCAAATCATGGTCAACGTGTTGACGATCGACCGGATGGGTGACATCGATCCGTTCGGGTACTTGGCCGAAATCGAAAAGGGCGTCGAGTACTTGGAATCCATTTGCCAGGAAGAACCTGAGCATGGTTGCGTGTATTGGTCAAACATGGCAGCGGTCTACACCGAAGTCGGTCGCTATGACCAAGCAACGCGTGCCCTGGATTATTTGCTACGATCCGTCCGCCGGCATAGCGGGTACGAGTACTACAGTTCGGCATGCATGCGAATGGCGGTGCTGCAATCGTTCTACGGGCAGTGGGATGCGGTGTTTGATTTAGCAGAAGAAGGCTTAAGAAATCCGCCGAAACCATCGGCCCACACGACGCTTTTAATGGCGATGGCTCGTGCATTGTTGCGACGCGACGAACCAGAACTCGCGAAGAAGATGTTTGCAAAAGCTAGCGTCCCGCTAGCGAAGTGTCACGCGTCGGCGCTGAACTATGATTTTGCGACCGCCTTCCACGTGGAGACTGGAAATCTGGAAAACGCGATCAGCGAACGTGAAAAGCAGTACGCGGCGACCAAAGGTCAAGGCCGACACTGGGAGTACGCCAAAAGCTGTATCGAACTGTCGCGGCTACATTCACTCAGCGGCAATCATTCCGCCGCCGATCGGTGGGCCGAGCAAGCGCAACTGGCGAGCGAAAATCTGCGCGATCCCAAAGTTGTTTTCGATCAGTTGAAAGAGATCAAGCGATCAGTTCCTTGACCACGTTGCCGTGCACGTCCGTTAAACGGAAGTCACGACCGGCATGCCGGAACGTCAACCGTTCGTGGTCCATCCCCAGTTGATGAAGGACCGTCGCGTGAAGGTCATGAACCTCGACGGGATTTTCCACGGTGTACTTGCCGATTTCATCGGTCGTGCCATGAACGTGTCCGCCTTTAAACCCGCCGCCGGCAAGCCATACACTGAAACAGTCACGGTGATGTCCACGGCCGTTCTTTCCTTCTCGTGTCGGTGTCCGACCAAACTCGGTCGCCCATAGCACGATGGTGTCATCCAGCATTCCGCGTTGACGCAAATCTTTGATCAGCCCTGCGGTCGGTTGGTCGACGTTGTACGCCAAGTCCTTGTGCTCGTTCATCTCGCCATGGCTATCCCAGTTTGGGCGTGATCCGGTATCAATCAACTCGATAAACCTGACGCCCCGCTCGACAAGACGTCGCGCCACCAAGCATTGCCAACCAAAATCTTTGCCGGGACCTTTGGTCTTGCGATCGAGACCATAGAGCTGCCGGACATGCTCGGGTTCGCTATCGATATCGAACGCTTCTGGGGCAGCCGCTTGCATTCGAAATGCGGTCTCGAATGACTTCATCCTTGCGGCGAGCGCCGAGTCGGTTGGGCGGTCGGCGAGGTGTTGTCGGTTGAGCTGCTGGGCAAAGTCGATTTCAAGTTCTTGCAGTTTTGCGCTTCGGCCGGGTGGCCGAAGATTGGCGATCGGGTTGTCCCCCGGAATCACACGTGTGCCCTGATGAAACGCCGGAAGGAAATCACTCGCGTAGACTTGCGTGCCTCCATAGGGCAGGTGAGGTGCGATCACGATAAACCCGGGTAGGTCTTGATTAAAACTACCAAGACCATAACTGACCCATGATCCCATACTCGGCCGAGCAAATGTTGGCGAACCGGTGTGCATGCCCAATGTCGCTTCGCTATGGTCGAAGTGTGACGCCTTCATCGATCGAATCAGGCAGATCTCGTCCATCACATCTCTGACGTGGGGAAACAGATCGCTGACGAGGGTACCGCAGTTGGGGCTGGGCTGGGCGCCGAAGAGGTTGCCCATCAAGCGATCTTTTCCGCTACCGTCGCGGCCTCCTGACGTTGGCTTTGGATCAAAAGTGTCTATGTGTGAGACGCCGCCGGTAGCATAAATGAAGATGACGCTTTTCGCCTTCGCGGGAAAGTGCGACGGCCGGGCGGCGAGCGGATTGAATGAACTGGACTCCTCCTCGGCACATATCTGCGAAACGATGCCCGGCATCAACAGTGAACTGCCGACCATTGAACGCAACATCGTCCGACGATTTGCTTGAAAGTTCAGCATGACATCAATCCAAATAAAGAAATTCGTTTAACCGAAACATTCCCCGAATCACGCTTGCCCAAACCGCTCGTTTATTGGCAGCGCGTTGATTAGCAACTTGACCGCCGGCCGACGTATTTTCGAGAGCCGCCCGGGCAGATTGCAAATGACTGGACACAAGTTTGATTTCGTCTTCGTCCGGAGGGCGATTCAAGATCTTTCGAAACATTACGTCGATTCGTTCGCCTTGTTCCGACGATGCTTCGAGCAATCGATCGGCAAACTGTAATGATTGATCGTGTAGGAAATCATCATTGAAAAAGTACAACGCTTGAAGCGATGTGACCGATTGGTCGCGTTCAGCCGTACAAACGTTCGGGTCTGGCCCATCAAAGGTCTGCAGGTAGGTGCCCACCGTCAAACGCTTGGTCAATTGATAGACGCTTCGTTTCTGGTTGGGGTAGTCGCCTTTAAACGGATGGTGCTGGGTGAACGACCAGTCGGACTTCTTGGGGAAGGGAAATGGCTCGGTTTGCGGAGCGGTGTCGAGCTGGCCGGCAAGAACGAGCAACGTATCGCGAATCGATTCGGCATCGAGCCGTTGTCGATTGAATTTCCACAACAAGCGGTTGCCTGGGTCTTTGACGGCGTTGTCAGGGTCGCCGATGCTGGCCAATCGGTATGTCCGACTGGTCATGATCTGTCGATGCAACTGTTTGATCGAATAACCGTCGTTGATGAATTGAGTTGCCAAGTAATCTAGCAGCGACGGATGCGAAGGCTTTTCGCCTCGGAGTCCAAAGTCGCTTGTCGAGGCAACGAGGCCGGTCCCAAAGTGTTTTTGCCAAACGCGATTGACGATCACGCGTGCGAATAGCGGATTGTCTGCCGAAGTCACCCAATTCGCCAATTGCAATCGACCGCTCGATTGTGCCGCGGTTTCACTGTCGAGGGTTTGACCACCGAGGACCGCGGGAAAGCCACGCACAACCTCGCCGCCGGGACGCGTCGGTTCGCCCTTTATCTGGATACGGGCATTGGTCGCAACAGCATCCGAGACTGCATACGCGGTTGGGTAATCGGGGATTTCACGAAGGTGGGCGGCTAACTTCTCACCCGCCCTTCGCGCTTTGATCAGCATCCCATCAAGCTCATCACGCATCTTGCGTTTCTCGTCAAGCGAACAAGACTTTTCACGCTCCGCGTTCTCGACCGCTTGCACGCGACAACGCTCAAGCTGCTGATTCAACTCGGTGGTCAGTTTATTCGTTTTTGGTTCGTACTCCGAAAGGTGCTTCGAAGTTGCAGCGGGATCAAGCAGGCTAGCGAAATCCTGTTGTGCTTTGAACAGTTCAATCCCTGGGAACGGATAACGGGTGCTCGCGAAGAAACCATACAACCCGTAGTACTCGCGAGTCGAAACGGGATCAAACTTATGATCATGACATCGCGCACAAGCGAGTGTCATACCGAGCATGGTTTTACCGACGTTGTCGATCGTGTCTTCGATCGTCAGGTGCCACGGGTAACGCTCGACAAGCGAACCGAATCGTCTCGCCATCGCCAGGTATCCAGTCGCGATCAGTTGCCGATTGCGTTGTACGATCGATTCGGCCGGCAGCAAATCACCGGCCAACTGCTCGGTCACAAAGCGATCGTAGGGGACGTCTTGATTGAGCGATTCGATGATGTAGTTGCGATACAAATATGCCTGCGGGATCGGATAGTCCGAATTGTCACCGGCGGTGTCGGCATACCGCACCCAATCCATCCAATGGCGTCCCCATCGTTCACCATAACTTGGGCTGGCAAGCAGGCGTTCGACCAACTCTCGGATCGCTTGATCAAGTCCCACTTGCTTGTGACGTTGCAAAAACGAATCGACTTCGCCGGGCGTTGGCGGCAGTCCCGTCAAGTCATAGGTGGCACGTCGAAGGAAAGCGATCGGATCGGCATCATTGGCGGCCGTCAAACCTGCGTCACTGCGACGGGAAGCGACGAATTGATCGATCGGTGATAAAGACCAACCGGAACGGTCGCTCGGCGGGGTGGCATGCCAAAGGGGCTTGAACGCCCAGTGCGTTTCGGATTCATCGATCGGATCACCCGAATGATCGGGGTCTTGCGGCCAAGCCGCACCGGCGGAAATCCAGGCCCGTAACGTGTCGATTTGCTGATCTGTCAGACGATCACCGTCGGGCGGCATTTGGTCGTCTTCGTTATTGGAAAGCACACGAACCAGGATTTCGCTGTTTCGCGGGTCACCCGAAACAATCGAATGTTTGCCCGAGTCACCTTCGGTGGTGATCGCCGAAGGATGATCCAGTCGTAGCCCGCCGTTTTGATCATCGGCCGAATGGCATTCGACGCAGTGATCACGAAAGATGGGTGCGACGTGCGTCTCGAAATCGACCTCGGCGGATTCGTTTCCGAAGGCGTGACCCTGAGACAAGATTGCCATAGAAAAGGCACACCCGATCCCCATTCGTCTCAGCCATTGGTCGCTTCGTAACATCAACGTTATCCCACCAGTTTGTCGACAACATGCCCGTGCACATCGGTCAGGCGAAAGTCACGACCGGCATGGCTAAAGGTCAATCGTTCGTGATTGATTCCCAACTGATGCAGGATCGTCGCTTGCAGGTCGTGGACATGCACCGGGTCTTCGGTCGGATGAAAACCAAGTTCATCGGTCTCCCCGATGGTCTGTCCGGGACGAATCCCACCGCCAGCCATCCACATTGTATACGCTTGGGGGTGGTGATCGCGACCAAGTGTACGGCCGAGTGCCGCGCTGGCTTCGACCATTGGCGTTCGTCCGAATTCCCCTCCCCAAACGACCAATGTGTCGTCGAGCATCCCAAGCCGCTTCAGATCCTTCAGTAGGGCCGCGCAACCTTGATCGGTTTGTTTGCATTGGCCCTTCAGCCCGTTTTCGACATTGCTGTGATGATCCCAGCCCGCGTGATAAAGCTGAACGAAGCGGACGCCCCGCTCGACCAACCGACGGGCCAGTAAGCAATTTTTTGCGAACGATCCTGTGTCATCACGCGACATACCGTACATCGCGAGTGTGTCGTCGGATTCGTCGGAAAAATCCATCAACTCGGGGGCGCGAGCCTGCATTCGATACGCCATCTCGTACGATTCAATCCGCGAACCGATCGCGTCGATCCCAAGTGCATCGAAACGCTTTTGATTTAGTTTGGAAAGCAGATCCAACGTCGCTCGCTGGGATTGATCGGAAATACCCTCCGGATTGGCGACGTGCAAAATGGGATCACCGTTGGCTCGAAAAGGTACGCCCTGATGCTCGCCCGGAAGGAATCCGTTGCTCCACATCGCGGCGCCGCCAGAAAGATTCCCGCCGCTTTTCAGCACGACAAACCCTGGCAGGTCATCCGCTTCGCTTCCCAGGCCATAGGTTAACCAAGATCCCATCGCCGGACGCCCCGGAATACCACTGCCGGTGTTGACGAAGATTTGTGCGGGGGCATGATTGAACTGGTCGGTGTGGACGCTGCGAATCAGAGCGATATCATCGGCGACTTCTGCCAAGTGCGGCATCACTTCAGAGATCTGCGCCCCGGATTGGCCGTGCCGTGCGAATTTAAATCGCGGCGACAAAACCGCCGCGTCAGGTTGGATGAATGCGTATCGCTGGCCGGCGATTACCGACGGCGGTATCGGTTTGCCTTCTAGTTCAACGAGCTTCGGCTTGTAATCAAATAGATCCAACTGGCTGGGGGCACCGGCCATGAATAGATAGATCACCCGCTTCGCTTTGGCGGGGTGATGAAGTCCAGGACCGGACTGATCACGGTTTTGCGATCCGCTGCTTGACGCGGCGGCAAGGTCGGTGGCCAGCATCGAAGCCAGCGAGATCTTTCCCAGGCCGACACCGCAGGTTTGGAACAGTTGGCGGCGTGTGACCGCTTTGAGTGGGTTGATCATGGCGTCGTGATAGCCTCGTCTAAGTTCATCAATGCGCGAGCGACCAACATCCATGGACTTTCGTGGTCGGTTTGTGAGTCATAAAACGCGAGGATCGAATCGAGCTCGTCGTCGCTTGGGTAACGTGACAACACGCGGCGAAACAAACGCGTGATGATTTGATCGGGCGACGCTTCTGTTCCGCCGCAGTCACGGATGGCTTGCTTGGCCAACGCATCAGCGATCTCGATATACATGCCGTCATTGAGCAGTGTCAGCGCTTGAAGCGGCGTCGTACTTCGATCGCGTTTGGCAAGGCAAATCTCACCCGATGGACCGTCAAAGGTCGCGTAGGCGGCAAAGGGGGCAGTACGTTTACTGAACGTGTACAAGGAACGGCGATACCGATCGCTGCCGGACGATACCGGCCAAGCGGGCTTGCCATAAGCGATCTGTGTCACCGCATCCGGTTGCGGCGGGCGGACGCTGGGGCCGCCAATTTGATTCGCGATCAAGCCCGATGCGGACAAAAACGCATCGCGAATTCGTTCGGCGTCGTACCGGCGATACGGAAAACTCGACAACAATCGGTTTTCCGGATCCGTCGCCGGTGCCGGTCCGACGGCCTGGCGGTAAGTTGCCGAAAGGACGATCTCGCGGTGCAGCCGCTTCAAAGACCAATCCCAACCGGTCGAACTTTGATCACGAAGCCGTTGACCGAGGTAGTCAAGCAACTCCGGGTGTGACGGAAGCTCGCTTTGGGTGCCAAAGTCACCGGACGTTTTGACAATCCCGGTGCCGAAGAATTGACGCCATGCCCGGTTTGCCGTCACGCGACCGACCAAAGGATTGTTTTCACTAACCAACCACTCGGCGAGTTCTAATCGGTTCTCCGGTTGCTTTGACGATGCGTCCGCTAAAAATTCTGGTACGGCCGGCTGCACGACTTCTTTGGCTTGCAAATATTCACCACGATGGTGCCGTCGGGTTTCTCGTGGGTGCCCGATCGGCCGCTCTCGCATAACGAGTGTTCGCACACCGGACGGTGCAGACTTACGCAGTTTTTCGATCGGTTGACGTTGCTCCTTCATCACCGGTGCTTGTCGCAAGAACTCGATCGCCAGCGTTTGAAGCACATCTGTCGGCCATTTCGAAAGCTGCTCGGATGATTCCGAGGCGAGGCGTGCTTGTTGCTGAACTTCGACCGGCAACACCGAAGCTTGCGGCTGTTCGTCGGAGGTCACCGAGACTCGGAAGCGCCCGAGACCGGCGACGTAGTGACGCTCAAACAATAGCTCGATCGTCCAAGGGTTTTCAAACGTCATCGGTTGGGCGAGCGGAATCACCAATCGATGTGTTTGACCGCTCCCGCCGGGAATCGACCAACCGGTCGATCCGTCGTCGTCAAGCACGTTGCCAGGGTAGGTTTTTCCGTTACCCGGTTTTGAATTGGGGATCGATGTTGTTCCTACGGCGAGTTCGATTGACTGCTCGCCAGCGAATACCTTCAATTCACTCAGGAAGAAATCGCCGCGCCGGCCTTCGTAGAAAGCCAGCCCAGGGCCCCGGGCCGGCAGCGATGCGTGGGTAAGGGCTTCCAATCGAATCGCCGTAATCGGTTTCCCATCGGTCGGCGGCATCGTCAACGTATAAACGTCTCGCTTGGTCGCATCACCGGATGCCAAGATCGATCCGTCATCAAGCAATTCCAGCATCGGCATCGTCGACTTCATCTCGCCGGGAACCAGTGTTTCCCATGCCGATAATTCATCGATCCGCTGTTGGCACCAATGGTCGAATTGCTCTGACGCAGTGGGGTCTTTATCGTCGGCGAACAATAGTTGCTGAACGGTTTCACGTTCGAGCGCATCGGCTTGGTGCTCGATCGCTTGTCGCTTGGCAACGACCGATGCGGGATCGGCATTCATTTCCGGTTCGTCCGCGTTGTTCATCAACGCCATCAAACCGAAATAATCGGTGTGCGTGATCGGATCGAACTTGTGGGTATGACATTGGGCGCAGCCGGTCGTCAGCCCCATCCAAACCGTCCCCGTCGTCGCGACGCGATCGACCATCGCATAGAAACGATACTCCAACGGATCAATGCCGCCTTCTTCGTTCAACATGGTGTTGCGATGAAACCCAGTCGCGATCTTTTGCTGCAAGGTTGCGTCATCAAGCATATCGCCGGCAAGCTGCTCGATCGAAAATTGATCGTAAGGCATGTCTTGGTTCATCGCCTGGATCACCCAATCGCGATAGGGCCAAATTGTTCGCGGGCGATCCTTTTCATACCCGTTGGTGTCGCTGTAGCGGGCAAGGTCCAACCAGGATCGCCCGAAACGTTCCCCGTAGCGCGGTGATGCCAGAAGCTGATCGACCAACCGTTCGTAAGCATCGGGCCGTTTGTCGGCCAAGAACCCATCGACGACATCGATCGGCGGGACGATGCCAAGCAAGTCCAAGTAAAGACGACGAACCAGACTGACACGGTCGGCTTCTCGATTGGGACTTAAGCCGGCTTGTTCAAGTCGAGCGATCACGAAGCGATCAATGGGGCTTCGGCACCAGCTGGCTGACCGTTCGACGGATGACTTTCGAGGGCGCGGGACCTTTGGCAACGTCGGCGGCACGAACGCCCAATGACGTTCGTACTTACCTCCGTCGGCAATCCAGCGTCGAATCGTTTCGATCTCCGATGCCTTTAAAGGTCGATGACTGTCCGCCGGTGGCATGCGCAGATCATCGTCGTCGCTGGTGATTCGCAACACCAACTCACTTTCCTCGGGGTCACCCGGTTCGATCGCGCGATAGCCGCCGAGATCGGCTCGTGATCCAGATTCTGTATCGAGTCGCAAATCGGCGGCTCGCGTTTCTTCATCGGGACCATGGCAGGCGTAACAATGCTTGGCCAAGATCGGTCGTACTTCTCGATTAAAATTGACCGGGGCGTCATTCGCCGAGCTGGTTGGGTTCGGCAGACAAACGAGCCCAATGCCGATCCAGGTCGGCAGGCTCGTTCGCAGTCGACGGAGCGAAAGAATCATCGTGGCGGGGTATCAATGGCGGGGTGGGAATCACCCACTATCATACCCAAAATCGCAGCAATGGATTCGTACAAATTCCTCGTTGATGCGCCCGCATTTTCACCGTCCTATGACGACGTCACTGCGGGGGAGGCCTATTTGGCTCGTCCGTTGATTTGGACACAGCGTTTTCTTCCGACGCATCAAGTTCGCCAGCAGGCTCAACTTCGTCACCGAGCTGGATATCGGTGACGTTCGCAGCCAGTTTTGCCGCTTGAGCTCCGCTATGAATCTCATGACCAACCAGGCAGGTCATTCCCGCCAGCAATGGCAGCCAGTAATACAAGATTCGAAAGATCAGCACCGAAGCGAGCACGGAATCTCCGACCGAACCTTTGAGTAGCGCCAACAAGATCACTTCCAATATCCCCAGCCCGCCGGGGACTTGAGTCATCATCGCGACACCAATT
The DNA here is from genome assembly GCF_008312935.1 of Roseiconus lacunae. Classification (NCBI taxonomy): domain Bacteria; kingdom Pseudomonadati; phylum Planctomycetota; class Planctomycetia; order Pirellulales; family Pirellulaceae; genus Roseiconus; species Roseiconus lacunae. The sequence goes on from NZ_VSZO01000017.1 coordinate 17,672, forward strand.
GCGACCAAGAAGGCCGCCAGAACCTGGGCGAACGGCACGACCGAATCCCCCGGCAAAACCAAGTACAACGCCGTCGCCGAAATCAGCAGGTCGGTCGCCGCGACGGACGCCTGGACAAACATCAAACCTGGACGTGGGGGACGGAGATGCAATTCCCCAATCGGCCAGGGCTTTCGCCAAAGGAAACACACCAGGGAATACCCCAGCGCCAACGAAAGCAAAATCCAACCAAACGTTTGAGTTCCGAACGGTAACGCGACGTCTTTGGGGAGCTGCAGCGGCACCCAGATCAGAACCATCCCCCCAAGGAACCACCACCCGCTCCAAAACGTCAAGCCGACAACGGAGATCAAGGCGACGATTTGACCAGGAGACAGCCCCCACTGAGAATAAAACCGGAAACGGATCGGCGCCCCGGCGAGCAAGGTCCCCAGGTTGTTGCCCAATGAGAATCCGGAGATCGAAACCAGCAAGACTCGCCGCAGCGGCAGACTTCGTGCGACATAGCGCAGCGCCAAGATGTCGTACGCCGTCAGCATGATGTAGTTGAGCGCAACCAAGAAGGCTGCGATCAAGATTTGGCTAAGTGGGACGCCGGTGAACCCGCGTTTGAATTCTTCCCAGGTGATCTGTCGCGCTTCGTTGACCAACAAACGCAACGCCAGCAGGAACAACAACGCTGCTAAGACCGGCCCGGCATACTTTCGGATTCTTTTTTTGACCAAGGAAGAAAACCGGGCGAGGGTAGTGTGGGAGGAAGCCGGAACAGAGGTCGCGGGTTGAATGTCGACTATGGTAACGAGACCCGCTACGAACTGGGTAGTCCAGTGAATACACGCTGGCAAGCCAATTTCACGGTGATTTACCGCGAATCGTCTACGCCGTAAAGTGTGGCATCGGCGACTCCTGTCAATTGAACGTACACGAAACAAGAATCGGCAAAATACGATGAAAACGGTCCGACATGAACTGGTTGTCCTTGGAGGTGGTCCCGCAGGATATGTCGCTGCGATCCGAGCCGCTCAACTGGGCTTTGATGTCGCATGCGTAGACGAGAACGATCGGTTCGGCGGAACCTGCTTGCGTGTCGGATGTATCCCTAGCAAGGCGTTGCTCGAATCCAGCCATTTGTACGACGAAGCAAAAAACCACTTCGCCGATCATGGCCTGAAAGTTTCCGGATTGGAGCTTGATCTCGACAAAATGATGCAGCGAAAAGCCAAGATCGTCGACACTCTGACCGGCGGCATCGGCATGCTTTTCAAATCCAACAAGGTCACGCCTTACAACGGACGTGGCAAACTGCGTGACCTCAATACGGTGATCGTCAGCGGCAAAGAAGATGTCGCGATCGAAGCAGATCGAATCCTGATCGCGGTCGGAAGTGTCCCCGCCGGTTTGCGCGGGGTCGAAGAAGACGGCGATCGCATCGGAAATAGCACGACCGCGTTGAGCTTCCCCGAGGTCCCCGAACGTCTGGTCGTCATCGGCGGTGGTTACATCGGAATGGAACTCGGAAGCGTTTGGAACCGGTTGGGGAGCGAAACCATTGTGCTCGAAGCGGCCGATCGGATTTTCCCCGGCATCGATGCCGACATTGCCAAACTCGCCGATCGCCAGTTCAAGAAACAAGGGATCAAAATTCATACCAAAACATTCGTCAAGTCTGCGACCGTCAAAGGCGACAAGTGCATCGTCGAAATTCAAGACGGCGACCCGATCGAATGTGATCGCGTCTTGCTCGCAACCGGACGTCGACCGGCGACAGACGAAATCGGTCTTGAGTCGATTGGTCTCGAGACCGATCGTTATGGCTTCATCGCCGTGAATGAGAATTTTGAAACGTCCGCCGAAAATGTCTTTGCGACCGGTGACTGCATCGGCGGAGCCATGTTGGCTCACAAAGCGATGGAAGAAGCGATCGTCTGTATCGAACGCATGGCGGGAATGCCAACGCACGTGAACTACGATGTCATCCCGGCAATCGTTTACACCCACCCAGAGATCGCCAGTGTTGGTAAATCCGAAGACCAACTTAAAGAAGCCGGCATCGCCTACAAGAAGGGCATCGGGTTTTATGGGGCCAACGGCCGTGCCCAGACGCTGGGCGAATCCGACGGACGCGTCAAAGTCTTGGCGGACAAAGAGACCGATCGCGTGTTGGGCATCCATATCATCGGCGCCCGCGCCGGAGACTTGATCGCCGAAGCCGCCGCGGCAATGGAATTTGGTGCCAGCAGTGAAGACATCGCGCGTACTTGTCACGCACACCCGACGCTCGCCGAATCGCTTCACGAAGCCGCCCTGGCCGTCGACAAACGCGCCATCCACACCGCTTAGCTATCCGGATACGTTCTTACCCGGGATTTAAATCGCGGCGATATGCCTATCGGTGATCGCCTGCAAGTCCATCGTTTAGAGTTGCCCACGCACGTCCCGGACGGGAACAAGAGGGTGCCGCCAGCCGGTCCAACCAGTATTGACGACCAAACCCAGGATTCACCCACCACGACGGTGTTCGTTATTCCGCTACAACGGGAACTCTTCCGGGGCTTCGTAAAGTGGTAGGTAGCGATAGTAAACCTCAAGAATCAACGCGCACATGGCGGTCGTGTAGAGCCGCCCACCGACGTTGCCCCACTTGTCACTGAAGTGCCAACTGCCGGCTTCATGTCCCGTTTTCGACTGCGTTCGAACCAGATGATCTCGCAACTGCGTGTTCCAGGCTTCCCAGTCGCGATGGCGTATATGGTGAAGCGCCATCGTTGCATAATAATCATGGTAAACGTTCGTCAGCGTTGGTCCTCGTTCGGCGATTCGGTCGAGTTCGCGATCAAAGAACGACAAGCCAGGTTGTTGCCCAAGGTACAGCAACAGCGTCAGACCGATTGCCGTCGTGGTCTTTTCCGGCTTGGGGCTGTTGTATCCGAACTGGTATCGTGGTTCGTCACGCACGCTCATCACAAACCGTTTCGCACGCGGAAACGTATCGCTACGGGTTTGTACGCCTGCCTTCTTTGCGGTCACCAACGACAGAACTTGCCAACCTGTGATGGTGATGTCTCCGGGCCGCCCAGGGGTGTATCCCCACGATCCGTTGGGATGCTGGGCATGAGTGGTAAAGTTGGCCGCTTGTTGGACGTGATGAAACAAGTCGCTGTCGACTTGCCCATTGATCTTCATCATCGCCATGGCTTCGGACATCGCCAACGTAGCGATACCATGGCCATACATACTACCGCCCTGTTGCCAATCGAATCCGACCTGGGTCTCCAACGCCACCGACTTTAGATAATAGATTCCCTTGCGAACGGTGTCTTGGTAGGGTCCGACGTCTGCCGTGTAGCCGGCGCCAAGGAAGGCCAACAAAGCTAAGCCGGTGGCAGCCGTTTTCGGGGTCGGCGTTGACTCGGACGCGGGTTTGCCGTGACGGCAGCGGCCGCCGCAAGGTGCTAAATCCAAATTGAATGACCACGAACCGTCCGACTGTTGGTGCGTCTGCAACCAGCGCAACGCCTGCTCCACCGCGGCTTCGCTTTCCGATGTCGCACCGAACTGTTCTCCGTATTTAATCCTTCCCTCGGGAGTCCGCGCCGACATGCCGCCGCCTCCCATGTACATCATCATTTGGCTGACTTGAGGACCACCTCCGCCTTCAAGTAGTCCGTGCTCGGAAAGCTCCAGTGGGTTCTTGGGCAGGACCGAATCGGTTTGGATCGTTGCCAGATCCTTCTCCGGTTGCATCACATTGACCTCGACTTGCGTGTCGAGCTGCTGGTCATTGTCGGTCGCTAAATCCGGCGTGACCGAGACCGATTCAAGTCTTGCGTCACTTGCACTGGTCGAGCGTGAGCCTTCGATTGCGATGCCAGTGTCGTTTCCGCCAAGTCGAAACGTCAGCAAAGCCAACAGGATCAGTAGGCCGAGGTGGATCGCGAGACTGAGTAGCCACGATGACGTCCGAGCAGAGCTGACGATGTCTTGCCAGCGACGCTCGTTACCTTCGATCGTGTGATCGGCAAGCGTTTCAGGAAGCGTCGTCTGTGATTGAGGCGGCACCACTGCGGGGGCGGGGTCCGATCGCTGCGTTTGATCCGATGTCCCGATTACCCGTGCGTTCGGCGGCGCGAGTTGCAACGGTGGCGGGGCAGAGCTTGCCGGTGGGCTGGGCTGCGGCGCAGGCTGCGGCTGCGTGACTTGCTTGAAACGCGATGAGGGATCCTCGCGCCATCGGTCGTCTGAATCGGATGCAGCGATTTTTCCGGTCACAAGATGGCGTTGGGCGTGGGAATGAGCGAGACGACAACAAAACCATCGTCATCGACAGTATAGCCTGTGACTAAAAATCCTCTTGATTCGCCCCCGCCCGGCGGCCCGCTTCTGGACTCCCCGGTTCACCTACGCCCTTACTTGTTCTGACGTCCTAACCAAAAATCGACCCAGCGTTTAAGCCACGAGGACTTCGAGCCACGCCGCTCGTCCACGTTTCCTTGATTCCGAAATCGCGCCGGGTCACCAAGTCTTGAGCGGCCTTCGAGTTCGGCGATCGAACGCGGAATTCGCGATTCGCCTGTGCTAACGGCATCGATTCGTTTGGCGAGAAATTTGTTGGTTTGATCATCGGGCTGAATCGCAATCGCGTGACGGATCGTTTTCACGGCCGATTGCACACGTTCGTCTAGCAGATACGCGACGGCAAGGTTGCCTAGCAATTCAACGTCGTTTGGACGAACCGCGACGGCGCGTTCCCCGATTTCGACTGCGTCGCCGGTCTTGCCCATCTCCAGCAACACACCGGCCCACTCTTTGAGGATGACCGTTTGTGGTTCATCTGAAACTTCGTCGGCATGTTCGTAAGCTTGCACGGAACGTGACAAACGCTGCACGGAGTGCCAGGCTTTCCCCAGTAGGAACCAGATCCGCCAAGATTCTTCGTGTCGGCTGAGCAACTGTTGCAACGCACCGATCGCTTCGCGGACTTGTTTTTGGGCCGGGCGTTTCAGCGGTGGGCCGCCGGGCATCCGCATGTTTTCCAGCACCGCCTTTGCCGCGACTTGATACATTTCTTCGGGCGTGTCGTTGATACGAGCGCTATAAAGCAGTTCGCCGGTTTCTCGGTCGCGGTAAACGTCGACTTTGTCTTCACGGCGGACGAACTCTAAGCGATCACGGACTTCGTCGGCGGACATGTGCTGAAGCGTCGGCCCCTGTTCGGGATCCCAGCTTTCCGGGGCCACGACAACGTTGGAATCATTGCCAACCAAGCTGGCAATCAGGTTGCCTTTGTATTCCATCAGCTGCAACCATTCGCATTCCGGGGTCACCGATTGGTGGTGGGCGTCGACGAGAACCACCTCCGGCGAATCGCCTTCGCCTCGAAGTCCCATCAGCACCAGCTTTTCGAAGAAGATCTCCGCGTCACGCGGCGACATAAAACTGGCCTGGGAAAGCTCGCCATCGCCGAACGACATCGAATTGGGGGCGATCGTGTGAAAGTCTGCGGCCCCACCGTCTAAACAGCGGTCGAGCGCATCGTTGCGAATCACCACGGCGGTGCCTTCGAGCAACACCGGCATTGTCTAGACCCAGAATTCGGATTGATAACGGACGACGGTTTGTTCAATCATACCGCCAAGCGGAGGGAGTCACAAATCGAGCGGCGGTGACCGACGCAATCGCTGGCCGTGCTCGGGGATTGTGGGGACTACGATGACTTTGCCGCCGCGATGATCTCTCTGGTCGGTGATGCCAGGTATTGATTGGCCGCCCGGGCGATCGCCGCTGCGTCGACGGCTTTGATTTGATCCAACGAATCATCGAGAGACATATAGTCATCGTGGACCAGGGCTCGGCTGCCGATACTGAACAGTCGATTGCTGGGCCGTTCACTTTGCATGATGTAACCGGCGAGCGTTTTGTTGATCGCTTGCCGTAGCTCGTCCGGCTTGACGCCTTCTTGGACCAAGCCTTTGGTGATGTCTTGGATGAACCGCAGATTGCATTGCAGGTCTTCCGGTGCGCAGACCAAGTACGTGAACCAGGCACCGCAATCACTGAACTCTTGTGGCCAGCAGGTCGCGATCTCAGCCCGACCGGTATCGATCAGTTCCCAAAACATTCGGCTTCCGCCCTCATCGCCTAAGATCGACGCGAGTAACCGAGTCGCATAACGATCGGCGGAGTCGGACGAAGGACCGTCGCCGATTCGGATCGCATACGCCTGAGCGGCATCGGGGGCAGAAAGGTCCGTATCAAGTTCGATGCCCACCGGGATCGTATTGAGGTCGTCATCGGGCAATGTCTCGGTCGGCTTCCGATCGCCCCAGGCCTTTGTCCGCGTTTCGATCTCGGCGACCAAGCCATCAAAGTCAACGTTGCCGGTTGCGGCGACAACGATGTTCTCGGGACGGTAGCGTTCGAGAAAGTAATCTCGCATCCGTTCGGCGGTCATCGCTTCGATCGACTCGGCCGTGCCAAGGACACGACGCCCCAAACCACGCGGAGAAAAGAAGATTTCCATCGCCCGTTCGAAACCGCCGAACGGAGGTTGGTCTTCGTACTTGGCGATCTCTTCGAGAATCACTTGGCGTTCGGTTTCGAACTCACTCGCGTCCAAAACCGGTGCCATCATGTCGGTCAGCAAATCGACGATGCGGTCCTGAAATTTTGGCAACACGGTTGCGTAATAAACCGTTTGCTCTTCGGAAGTGTAAGCGTTGGATTGGCCGCCGAGTTCATCGAGTTCGCGATTGACGTCTTCGGCGCTGCGTCGATCGGTGCCCTTGAACATCATGTGTTCTAAGAAGTGGCTCAGACCGGATTGCAAGTCACATTCGTTTCGCGAACCGGCGCGAACGAAGTAGCCCAGCGACATCGAATAGCTTCGCGGATCGGTTTCGGCAACGACACGCAATCCACTGGCAAGCGTCGCTTTCTTAAATTCGGGCATGAGTCAGTCGGAATGGGAATGGCAAACAGCCGCGGGCAAACCATTTCCAGGAACAACGTCACATTCCTGATGCCCGTCGGCTTATTGGAGTACCTTATGCGCTTGACGCAACTGTCAGCGGTTCAACCCCAAGCGTGACGATTCGATAATCAGACGGCTGGTGCTGGATCCAGTAATCGCGGACATCATCGAGTGTCAACGATTCGATCAATTGGCTCAGTTCTTCGGTCGGCATCGCCCGACCGAGTTGAATAAAGTCACTGGCAAGTGAACTCGCGCGTGAGGCACTTGATTCCTGCTCCATGATCAAGGCGCTTTCGATACGGACTTTCCAGCGATCGAGTTCTTCCTGCTGCAGGTCGTCGGTCAGGTGCCGGATCTCGTGCAGGGTGACGTCGAGCGTTTCTTGGGCTCGCTGCGGCGTAGTACCGGCATAGCCAAACACGCCACCGGCGTTCCGCAACGAGTGACAGCTCGCCGAGACGGTGTAACACAGCCCACGTTTTTCACGCACACGGTCGAACAAGCGACTGCTCATTCCGTCGCTTAAGATGCCGATGCCGGCTCGCATTCGAAAGTAATCCTCGTGTCCATACCAAAGGCTGGGGAACGAGAACGCGATATGGGTTTGGCTGCTGTCTGCTTGCAGGTGTTCGTAGCCCGGCGTGCCATCCGGGTCTGGCATCGGGGACGGTTCACCGGTTCTCCAATCGCAGAATGCCTCTTTGGCGACCTCGAAAATCTGTTCGGCGGTGACGTTTCCCGCGACCGTCAGGATCGACTGTGTCGCGTTGTACTGGGTCCGGTAAAAATCTTGGATCTGCTGCATCGTCAGCGAGCTGAGCGATTCAAACGTCCCTTGATTCCCACGTCCGAGTCGATTGCCGTAATGCATTTCGCGAAGTCGTCGCATCACGCGTTGCGACGGCTCGTCCTCGATCGCACGAAGCTCGTGCAACATCATCATCCGCGCGTCTTCGAGCTGGTCGCCCGGCAAGTGGGGACGTCGGACGATTTCGGCATAGAGTTTGATCGCTTCGTCGATCGATTCGCAGGGCATCGCCCCACCGAAGGAAACGGTGGCCGTCGCGACACCACTGTTGCGATCCATCCCCAAGTTATCTTGAACGGCGACTAGATCACGACTGTTGTAGTGTCCGGCGCCGCGCTGAACCATTTCGCAAACCAGCGAAGCTAACCCCGAACCGTCGGCCGGTTCGTCTTGAACCCCTGCGCGCAAAGAAAGTGTGAACGCCGCCGTTCGCAACCAGGGCATCGGCTGGACGAGCACCGTCATGCCGCACGGCAGCGATAACATTTGAATGTCGGTCACAGAAAAATCTCTTACAGTCCGATCGTGACAACGTCGACGGTTTTGACCCGTCCGATCAAGGTGTGGCTACTAACATCATCAACGTGTACGTCGAGCAACTGCCCGGCCTGGCGCAGATTACCGTCGAAGACAACGATTCGGTCGCAGTGGGTGCGTCCGGTCATCTGAGTGACAGCGGCGTGCGGATCGCTCGCTTTTTTGCTCGGACCTTCGACCAACACCTGAACGTCCCGACCGATCAGTTTGGCATTTTCTTCCTTCGCGATTCGATTTTGCACATCCAACAATCGGTGGTTCCGTTCCGCTTTAACTTCCCGTGGGATGTCGTCTTCGAAACGCTCAGACGCCTTGGTTCCCGGGCGAACGCTGTACTGGAAAATAAAGCTGTTCTTAAAGCGACAACGCTCGACCAAGGCGACCGATTTTTCGAAGTCTTCCTCGGTTTCACCGCAGAAGCCAACGATAAAATCACTGCTGACGGCAGCTTCGGGCAGGATCCGCTCGATGCGTTCAAACATCTCCATGTAATCCGCGATCGTGTAACCTCGCTTCATACGCTTGAGTACCTCGTCGCTACCGCTTTGTGCCGGCACGTGCAGGTACGGCGAAACCTTTGGTAGATCACGAATCGTGACCAACAAACGTTCCGTCATGTCCTTGGGATAATTCGTCACGAACTTGATGCGATCGATGCCGTCGACTTCATGCAACATCTCCAACAGCGACGACATATCGGTCGTCGAGTTTTCATCGCGGTATTTGTAGCTGTTGACGGTCTGCCCGAGCAGCGTGATTTCGCGACAGCCTTGCTCGGCCAAAATGGCGGCTTCGGAAACGATTTGGCTCGGCGGACGTCCCTGCTCGGGACCCCGTGTGTTTGGCACGACGCAATACGTACAGAACTTGTCGCAGCCGATTTGGATTCGCAAATAAGCTTGGAATGGCGTCGGACGCATTGACGGGTCACGCAACGGATCAAACGTTTCGTGTGACCGCGCGACCACGGCTTGCTTGTCGTCTTTACGATTCAGCGAGATCGCCATTTGACGACCATCACCGTTGCGGACCTTGTCCAGCAAATCGGGGATGGTGTGCAACTGCCCGGGGCCGACGACCAAGTCAACGTAGGGTGCTCGCTTAAAAATCAGTTCCTGATCTTTTTGGGCCATGCAGCCCATCACGCCGATGGTCTTTCCCGGATGTGAATCCTTGGACTGACGCACCTTCCCGAGGGCGCTGTAGACCTTTTCCTCGGCATGCTCGCGGACGCTGCACGTGTTATACAAGACACAGTCGGCCTCCTCCGGTGAGTCAACGACGGTGTAGCCGTGTCGCTTCAAATCGGCGATCACCATTTCGCTGTCCAGAACATTCATCTGGCAGCCGACGGTCTTGATGTATACGCGTTGCGTCATCGCTTACTCAGCCAACGGGGGCCTTGTTCTTCTTGGGCTTGTAGATTTCCGTGGCCGTCCCAAAGTGAACCTCGCCCGCATTCATCAGCGTTTCGCTGAGTGTGGGGTGAGGGTGGACACTGTCGGTCACGTCATGAACTTCACAGCCCATCTCGATTGCCAAAACCGCTTCGGCAATCAACTCGCCGGCGCCGCTGCCGACGATACCGCATCCGAGGACGCGGCCGGATTCCGGGTCGACCAACCACTTCGTCAGGCCTTCGGTGATCCCGAGTGCCTGTGCCCGTCCGCTCGCCGCCCAAGGATACGATTCAACGCTGACGTTGATCCCGTCCCGCTTCGCCTCGGTTTCGGTCAAACCTGCCCAGGCGATTTCTGGGTCGGTAAAGACGACCGCGGGAATCGCCTTTTTGTCGAACGACGATGTCTTGCCCGCGATCACTTCAGCCGCGACACGGCCCTCGTGGGTCGCTTTGTGGGCCAGCATTGGGTCACCGGCGATGTCACCGATGGCTAGGATGTGCGGGTCAGCCGTTCGCTGCTGAGAATCGACTTCGACGAAGCCACGCTGGTTGACCACCACCGACGTGTTCTCCAAGCCGATGTCGCGCGTGACCGGCCGGCGTCCGATGCTGACCAGGACACGATCAAAACGCTCATGTCCAAAATGGCCCGGGCCTTCGAAGGTGACTTCGACCTTGCCATCGACTTCGGCCATCGAGCCGACTTTGGTGTTCGTTAGCACGCGACCTTCACAGAGCTTATCGATCCGTTTGGCCAGCGGTTTGACCAGATCACGATCGGCACCGGGAAGCAAGTCTTTGGCCAGCTCGACGACCGTGACCTTGGAACCCAACTGGGCGTACACGCTGCCCATTTCCAAGCCGATGTAACCGCCGCCGACGACCAGCATTGTTTCGGGAATATCTTGCAAAGCCAGCGCGCCGGTGCTGTCCATCACCCGATCGCTGACTTTGAACGCCGGAGGCATCGCGGGAACACTCCCGGTCGCCAAGATACAGTGATCGAAAGTGATCTGGCCGCCTTCGGGGATCGACTCATGATCGCCTTCGAGCGATAACGTGGTTGAGTTAACAAAGCTGCCACGTGCCTGGATCACGTTGACCTTGCGACGCTTGGCCAAGTTACCCAAGCCACCGGTCAGGTTGTTGATCACTTGGTCCTTTTGGGCGCGGACTTTGTCGACATCGATCGTCGGTTCGCCGGCGTACTCGACGCCCCACTTCTCTTTCAGCTCGCCGACTTCCTGGATCACCTTGGCAACGTGCAAAAGGGCTTTGCTGGGGATACAGCCACGCAGCAGGCACGTGCCGCCCAATCGCGGTTCGGCTTCGATGATCGTGACGTCCAAACCTTCATCGGCCGCCAGAAAGGCTGCCGCATATCCTCCCGGGCCACCGCCCAAGACAACTACAGGGCTATGCATGATTCTCTATGTTAATCGCGAGTTTCAAAATCCGGTTGCGTTTCGGCGCAATCAATCTCGGTACAGAATGATACCGACCTGCACGCCCGACAATGTGCGACATGACGGCGGCAATTGAACCACCATCACGTCGGCTTAACGCACGATGAACGCACCCATCGGCCGCCGAGGCATTTGAACCCTTCGGCGAACCGCTATGGCCGCGATCGGAATTAGCGAGACAAGAATTCGACGACGGAGTTCGCGTCGACTGGCAGGCTGATGTCGCTGGCGCCAGGCAGGCCGAGCATGGTCGCTTTCAAGTTTTCGCTGTCGAAGGTGACCCAATCCAATGCGTCCGGAGACGAGTTGGCGATCACGCCACGATAAAGGTTACGAAGATTTTCGCGTCCGCGGACTTCGACGATGTCACCGGGCCGAAGGATGTAACTGGGCTTATCGACCTTGACGCCGTTGACCAAGAAGTGACCGTGCGCGATTCCTTGACGAGCTTGCGGTCGGGTCTTAGTGAAGCCGACGCGACGGACGACGTTATCGAGACGACGCTCGCACATCAGCAACAACAACTCACCGGTGTTGCCCGACTTGCGAGAAACGGCGTCAAAGTAACGGCGAAGTTGACGCTCGCCCAATCCATAATAGTGCTTGATCTTTTGCTTTTCCTGCAGTGCCGCACCGTAGTTACTCGGGCGGCGGCCACGGACGTGCATCCCCGGAGGTGTGTTGCGGCGATCGAGCGCCCGAGCCGCACCGGCGGTTTCATAGATCAACGTTTGGAGGCGGCGGTTAACGCGTGCTTTTGGTCCGGTGTAACGTGCCATTGTTCTTCCAAATTCTCCAGCGCCGTCATCAAATGACGGCAGTAAAAGGGGGATGCCATCGGCCGGATGCCAAGGCGGCATCGGGGACCTGCAGGCGGCGTGATCCGTCCCTTTGTCGCCGCCACAACCTGGGGCAATGGGGCACCGGACGACTCATCCGGTGGCGGTCACGCGCAAAATCTCAATGAGGGGCCGCAGAGTGTCGCCGCTGAACGAGCAATTTTCAAGTCCAACGCGGTATTTTGCGATTCTCGACGTCCGAATAACACGGTTCATCGTCAGGACGCCCGGTCGACATCAGCCGGGAAGGAACAAAAACGTCAAACGGCTACCGTGCGAGCAGGCCGATGTTGCCCGCAATCGGGGTCTGTCCCCACCGTGCGGCCAGCATCACGCTGTTGATTCCCGACCCGATCCCCAGCATCGCCACTCGGTCGCCATGACAGAGTTCACCACGGTCGGCCGCCGCCGCGACGGTCAGCGGGAGCGCGACCGATCCGGTGTTGCCAAGTTGCGGGAACGAAATGCTGTCGGTCTCGACGGGCAGGCCCATCGCGTCCAGCATCGCCGTGCGGTGCCGCGCCCCGACTTGATGACAAACCGATCGCTGGAGCGTTTCTCGGGTCCAACCGCTTTCGGCGAGCAGCTTTTCAAATCCCGCCACACCGGTCGCGATCCCTTCGGCCATCAGTTTCTCGCTGTCGGTTTCCATCAGTGGCTGCATCGCCGCGCCAGCCGAATCACTGTCACTGACACAAAGGTCATGAAATTCGGTGCGAGCCTCGGCAACGCCGCAGTGAACTTCCGCTGCCTCGGGGGCCAGACGGTCGTTCGTTAGCAGCCACGCGCAACTGCCCGATCCGATCGTCAGGGATGCGAAAGCGCCTTTGACCGTCTTGCGAGTGAGCGACTCGTCCTGGTTCAGGGCCGCGATGGTTGATTCAAGCAACATCCGGCTGTTTTCGGTGCCGACGACAATGCCTGCTTCGATCACGCCGGACTGGATCATCATCGCGATTTGAATCGCCCCATTGATGATCCCCAGACATGCGTTGGAAACATCGTAGACCCAGCAATCTGCCGACAGTCCGATGCCGTGGTGGACCTTCGATGCCGTTGCCGGTTCGAGAAAGTCGCGGCAAACGCTGGCATGGACCAAGCAGCCCACTTGTTCGGGGGTGATTCCGGCAGCGGCAATCGCCTGGCGTCCGCTTTCGATACTCGGCCCGCTGGGCTGCGTGCCGGTCGGCCAAACGCGGCGTTCGGCGATCCCGCTCATCAATTCCAGTCGGCCTTCGGGCAGACGCAGCCGATTGTAGAGCGGTGACAGGCGTGATTCGATTTCGGCGCTCGACCAAATCTCCTCGGGCAGGACGGCTCCGATCGAAGCCAGACGGACTCGGTCAAATCTCACGTCAAATACTCTCGCGTCGTTGACTCTCGCATCATTACTGAGAAAGGCGTCGGTTCATCATGAATTACGCCTCGCAGACTGCAAAGGGGGAGCCGGGTGCGAAGCGATCGAACACGCGGCAAAACGCCCCAAATCGGCCGCGTTTGCTAGCACAAAATCGCAATGCTAGCACTGCCTGTTGTGCTAGCAGACGCGAATTTCCACAAGATATGGAGAAGGTTTGTTTTCGCGGTTTTGAGCGGGTACTTTTCGTCCCGCTCGGGGAGGCACTTGGTTGTCAGGTGTTTCTGACCGGCAGTGAACCGTGAGTGCGGTCCTTCACAATCAGGGATGATCAAGTGGGAATCCATGACGGAACGGTGTTGTCGCTTTCGGCATCGCGGCCTACGTATTTGGCCCCAATGCGTCTGGCTACGTCGCTTCGGAGCCTGCGATCGACATTGCACCAGCATCACCCAGTCGGGGACGGCACTCTAAAGGAATTATTCCTTCGTTCGCTACCGCGTTTCTCTACGACATCTCTTTTCGAACACAACAGTCGATCGGCTTTGTCGCCAAGCAAGGCGAGAAGGTCTCTCCCGCCCGTTCATTGTTCGAGGGACCGCGCGTGTTTCGTTTGATGTAACACGTTGTTACGTCTTTTCTTGCTATTTCGACTTTTATGAGGAAATGTCGGATGTCTAGCGATGTTATGACTCGCAAACCGGTTATCGGAATTAACTGCGACTTCAAGGCGGCCGATCGCAACAAACCTGGCTTCGCTTATCTGGCGGCAGGTTACTTTCAGTCGATTGATTCAGCAGGGGGCATTCCGGTCGTCCTTCCACCGATGGACGATTCTCAATCGATCGCTCGCGCATTGGAGCTGGTCGATGGGTTCATGATGATCGGTGGCGGTGACCTTGACCCGCGAAACGATGGATTCATGTTGCACAGCAGCGTGCGGCCGATGGATCCGGTTCGCGAAACTAGCGATCGTCTGTTGATGGCAGAAATCGCCGAGCGACGCATCCCGCTGTTGGCCATCGGTGCCGGCATGCAGTTGATGAATGTGCAGCAAGGAGGAAACTTGTTCTTGCACATCAAGGAAGACCTTCCCGACGCCGTTCCTCACCTGGACCCGCACGACCCCAGTCACCGCCACACGCTGGAAGTGGAAAGTGATTCGTTGGTCGGCCGCGTGTTCGGCGACGGCGAAATCCGTGTCAGCAGCCGTCACCATATGGCGATCGACGAGGTCGCTCCGGGGTTCCGTGTGACCGCTCGTTGTCCCGATGGCGTGATCGAAGCCATCGAAAGTGAAATGATGGACTGGTTCGCCATCGGCACCCAGTTCCATCCCGAATGCGCCGCCGCGTCCGCACTCGACGTCCGTATTTTTGAAGAGTTCATTGAAGGCATCGTTGCCGGCAAGGCCGAAGAGGCCGACAGCCTGCGATTGGTAGCCTAGTCCACGTTCTCTCCTCAAAGCGACCCTCATCGACGGTCGGATCTGCTGTTCCCACGGCAGGTTCGACCGTTCGCTTTTGAGTTCATACGTTTTTCCCGGTAGCGTCACAGATGGCTCGGTAGCGGAACGCGCCGAGCGTTTCGGCCACTAGTCATCACCGAAAGCCTCCGCGGCTTCCGCTACGGCTTTCTCCCTTCCCGGACCTGACAGCGATCGACGCACCGACAAGCTGTTAAACTAGGGGGGTAATGGCCGTACCACTCTCCCCGCCTTCCCCACCGGAGTCCAACGTGCTTGATACCTTTGCCCTTGCGTGCGTGCGTTCCGCCTACAGATCCATACTGTTTGCAAGCTTCATCGTCGCGGCCGTCTCGGTGAACGCGGACGAGCCCGTGTTCACGCCGCTGTTTGATGGGGACACACTGGAAGGATGGGAAGGCGATGATCGGTTTTGGCGAGCCGAAGACGGCGTGCTGATCGGTCAAACCACTGCCGATGTCACGACCGAGAAAAACACTTTCCTTGCCTACACCAAAAAAGACTTCGGCGATTTCGAACTGCGATTCTCCTACCGCGTC
This sequence comes from Roseiconus lacunae, assembly GCF_008312935.1. Lineage (NCBI taxonomy): Bacteria > Pseudomonadati > Planctomycetota > Planctomycetia > Pirellulales > Pirellulaceae > Roseiconus > Roseiconus lacunae. The sequence goes on from NZ_VSZO01000017.1 coordinate 33,079, forward strand.
ACCGGCGGCAATTCCGGAGTTCAGTACCGCAGCGAGTTGATTAACAAATGGGTCGTCAAAGGGCTGCAGGCCGATTTTGAAGACCAAATGCATCAAGGCAAAGACAAGTTCTCGGGAATGTTTTTTGAAGAGAACGGGCGCATGTTTATGGGGCAGCGTGGTGACGTCGTCATCGTTCGCAGCAATCCCACGAACCCGAAGAAACCAAGGATCGAAAAGATCGCGACAGTTGGCTCTGGCGATGAACTTGAAACGCACATCAAACGCGATGGCTGGAATGACTACGTCGTAATCGCTAAGGGCAATGTTTTTATCCATATCATCAACGGCCATGTGATGTCGGTCGGGATTGATGAGGATGAATTGAATGCCAAGGCATCAGGGATCATCGCTTGGCAATTGCATGCCGGGCCACCTCTGAAGATCGAGATGAAGAATGTTCGTATCCGCGAACTCTAAGTCGTTTTTCCGATCTCACACTCCGCCTCTTGACTTGCCCACGATCCGCCATGTGCCTTCGAATGCCCCCTTGGCTGTTGCTCACGTTCACAGCGGTGCTGTGTTCCCCCGCCAGTGATTCGGCCGCCAATGATGTACCAATCACAACGACGCCTGACAAAATCGGGCTCTCCGCTGAAAAACTACGGCACATCACCAGCTACCTTCAAAGCGAAGTGGATTCTGGGCATCTTGTCGGTGCGGTCGCCGCCGTCAGTCGACATGGAAAGGTCGGCTACATCGAAGCGGTCGGAAATCGAGAGCTTGCGTCAACTCAACCGATGCCGGCGGACGCATTGTTTCGAATCGCATCAATGACCAAGGCCGTCACCAGCGCCGCGGTCATGAGCTTGGTCGAGGAACAGGCGATCGCTCTGGACGATCCGGTTTCGAAATACATCCCTGAACTCGCAAACTTGCGAGTCATCAAGAGTGTCGAAGGGGAAGCAACCGAAACCGTTCAAGCGAAACGAGAACCGACGATCCACGATTTGTTGACACATCGATCGGGTTTCACCTACGGCTGGTCGGGACCAGAGAAACTGAACGCCGCATACCAAACGCAAAACATTCCCAATCTGTTCGAACCGATCGAAGAAACGATCGGTGACCGGGTAAAACGTCTCGCGAACGTTCCGCTGAAATTTCAGCCGGGATCCGATTGGAACTATGGGGTGTCGACCGACATCTTGGGACGAATCATCGAAATCAGTTCGGGCCTGACTCTTGATCAGTTCTTTCGCGAGCGTATCTTTCGCCCACTGGGGATGCATGACACTTACTTCTATGTCCCCAAGGCTAAGCAGCAGCGGTTGGCGGGACTGACAACCATCGACAAAAACCGGAACCTTCAGCCGGTCGGAGATGTTCCGGTTCAGGCGGGGTTCCTGCGTTTCTCGGCAAACTACTGCACCACTCCGGGAACGTTCTTTTCCGGCGGCGGCGGATTGGTGTCGACCGCGACCGACTACATGACGTTCTTGCACATGCTGCTGCACGAAGGGGAACTGAACGGAACTCGCATTCTCGAGCGAGCGACGGTCAACCAAATGACTTCGAATCAGATTGGTGATCGAACCATCCCTTTCCCCGGACATGGTGATGGGTTCGGCCTGGGATTCGGGGTCGTGACCGAGAGATCTTTCGGGCAATCGGAATTCTCAGTCGGCAGCTTCTCCTGGGGCGGAATCTTTAACACGTATTACTGGGTTGATCCGCAAGAACAATTCGTCGGCGTGTTGATGACGCAAGTCTTTCCGCACGATCACCTGAATACACGCGACGAATTTCGCCGTCTTGCGTACGAAGCGATTGACGATTCAGGATTTCAAAAACTATATCACTACCAGCCTGGTGAAGCATACGCCAACCCGCACTTCAACGGACGACAGTTGCGAGTTAACGGAGCAGAAATATCGACACATCCAAAGTTTGCGTCGCGAAGTGAGACGCGTTCCAGCGGGTTGGCAAGGATTCGTATTGATGAGGACTTGCGAACGATTCGGCGTGCGGATTTAGAACTCGACGTCTGGGGTGGGCACCCGGGAACACTAAACAAACGCGTCACGATCAACGGACGAAGCACTTACTTCTTTCCCGAAGTTGGCACGGCGTCCGATCAATGCACACACCAGTCGCCGACGTTTAACTTGCGACCGACCGATCTGGTCAATGGTTACAACTCCATGCAATTCGCATGCGATACGGGGGAGACGTTTTGGGGGCACTACCTTGTTGACCGAGCCACCCTGTGCATCGGACTCGATCGTGACGACGATCGATTGAAGGACTTCGGCATCGCCGACTTTGATGCCACCGTTAATGTTCATCCGGCAGACGATTCAATTGAAGGCTTTGTCTTGTCGATTCAATCGCCGAAGGCGTCGCACGACCAAGTCAAATCCGTTCGGTATGAGGCTCGATACGTTGGCTACGACGAAAACGGAAACGGTTCGCGTGCCGATTGGCATCAGGTCGCAACCTGGACTGCCGAGGAAACCCGTTATCCGGGTTCGGATGACTCACATCCATCCGCGACCGATTCTGGTCTGGCCACGATTCGCTGGGAAACATCGCTATTGCCAAAACAAACCGGGATTCAGGTACGAGCGATCATCCATTTTTCCGGCCCTGATGATTTCCGGTTTCTAACTTCGCTGTCTGCCCCGTTTGCGATTCAGCGGGATCCTGCGAACAAGGTCACGTTGTACCATTCGGACGATTTACCGAGACCGTTTTGGTCGAGAGCGAACCGGACGAAGCAGTGCACGATCAAACTCGACATCGACCCAGCGAACATCGAATCCGTCGAACTTCATGTCGTCGCCTGGACCGGTGGTGCGGGCGACATAAACGACTACTTCACGTTAAACGGACATCCAGTCGCGATCGCCGAAGGACACGATCACCAGACGGTCTATTCCCGCGTCCCCATTGACCGAAGCTGGTTGCTTCAAGGCGAGAACAAACTGGTGCTACGTTCAAGCACGGAACACCATGGCATCGAAATCATGGCCCCGGGGCCCGCACTAATGATTCGCAGCCATGTGCCAGAACCCAATCCGGTGTCAGTTTCCACGGCACAAGTTCATGGGTTGGAATGTTACCGGGTCGAGACACCCAAAGCGACGTACTACCTAGACAAAATCGGCGCCGGATTGGCGAGCCTTGTCGACCAAGACGGCAATGACTGGATTGGTTTCGATCCAACCGAAGGTACCGCGGCGGGTGGAGAGTACCGCGGTTTTCCGAATGCCGTCTTCAAAGAAGCGGGCAACTACTTTCATGCATTAAATAGCGGGACCGATCGCTGCACCACAACGATCGAGCACGCCTCACCACATCGCGTCGTGATATCGGCACTCTCTGACAACCAGTTGTGGAAAGGGCGCTACACGTTTACCGAATCATCGTGCACATTCACGATGGAGCGAATGCCACCAGGTCATGCGTACTGGGTTTTGTACGAAGGAATCCCGGGAGGGCAATACGATGACTCCGATTGGTGGATGACAGCTGATTCTGCCACCAAACATCCGCTGACCGTGAACCATGAAGGCGATATCAATGCGCCCAGCATCAGCACAGGCGAGCGGCAAACCGAGTGGATTGCCTTCGGTGACGCCGAATTGGATCGCATGGTTGTCCTGGCGCACCTGAAAGACGACAACTCCCCGGATCGGTTCTATCAGATGAACCGTAGGATGACCGTCTTTGGGTTCGGCCGTGACGGCATGCAGAAATTCCTAGGCGATGTCCCACGAAGTTTCTCGATCGGATTGGTCGAATCAACAAACCATCAAGATGCCGATCAATGGGCAAACGAACAAGCCGCGGTCTCGATCGCTGAAACGACGGCGGTCGAGTCGAACGCGGCGAGCGACATCGCTCTGATAGAAGAATTACAACAGCATGCGCTCACTCATCGAGGTGACGCGAAAGTTGGGAAGCAATTGTTTAATGACCAGCGAACCAAATGTTCGGTCTGTCATCGCATCGGAACGCAGGGCGGTCAAGTCGGTCCGGACCTGACGAAGATCGGTGGGAAGTTTGATCGCCCCCATTTGATAGACTCTCTGCTGTATCCCTCTCGGCAAATCGGCTACGGCTACGAAACGAAAGTTATTTTGACGAGCGATGGAAAAACGACGAGTGGGATCCAAAAAGAATCTAACGATCGAAGCATCACTTTGGCGGACGCGGGCGGACAAACGATCGTCATCGAAAGGGATGCCATCGAGGACTCAAAAGTCTCGACGACCTCGATCATGCCAACGGGGCTTGCGAATCAACTCTCACACGAAGAGTTCACGGATTTGATCGCTTACCTCGAATCTCTCGGTCCCGGCAACGGCCGGTTTGGGAATGGTATTTCCGGTCCGGTGACACTGCCCCCGGGATTCAAGATGACGACGGTCGCGACCGGGTTGTCCGGGGCGGTCGGAATGGATATCGCACCCGATGGCAGGGTGCTGATCTGTGAACAAGAGGGCAAGCTTCGAATCGTAAAGCCAGGATCGGGATTGCTGGAACGACCAATGATTGAACTCCCCGTTGAGTTCAATTGGGAACGCGGTTTGATCGGTGTCACCGTCGCACCTGACTTTCCCACCAATCCATACGTCTATGTCCTTTATGTAGCAGCCGAACCCTTCTCACACCATCGAGTGGCTCGATTCAAAGTCGACGGTGATGTTGCCATTCCCGGAAGCGAAGAGATTTTGTTTCGCGGGGACGACCAGAGTAAATTTGGCGGCAATGTTCCTGCCGGACATCAAGGCGGAGCGATTCACTTTGGCCCCGATGGGAAGCTCTACATCGGATTGGGAGAGCAGACCGCCGGAGCCCCGGCGCAACGAATGGACGCCTTACAAGGAAAGATCCTCCGACTCAATCCCGATGGATCCATCCCAGATGACAATCCGTTCCTGAGCCAAACCGAGGGCAAATACCAAGCGATCTGGGCCAAAGGGTGTCGCAATCCGTTCTCACTGGCCTTCGACAAAAGCGGTGACATGCTGATCAATGACGTCGGCGGCAAATTTGAAGAAATCAATCGCGGGATCGCGGGCGCGAATTACGGCTGGCCGAAGACCGATCATGGCCCGAGCGAAGAACCGGGCATCACTGGTCCGATCCATATTTACCGGCAATCGTCAATCAACGGAAGCGACTTCTGCCCATCGGAAAGCAAGTGGCCGAAACGCTTCCGCGGAAAATACTTCTTTGCCGACTTTGTACTTGGGAACATCAAGTTCATCGATCCTCAAGCACCAAAGGAATCATCGGAGTTTATTGCAGGAATTCGACGCCCTGTTGATATTCGTTTCTCTCCCAACGGAGACCTATATGTACTGCTTCGCAACGCTTGGGTCGTGGACGAGAACTTTGCAGGTGGCACGGGGGCATTGATCAAAATTTCAAGTCCGTGACGCATCGGTGATACGCTCACTGCGAAGGCGAGGCCTTGGCAGTGACTAACGTATTGATTGCGTGTTGGACTGCGCCGATGAGTTTCTTCATCGCATTGATTGAAAACTGGTAACGGTCATCACTGTCGTCTGACTTGTTCCCGAGGACAACGACTTGCGACTTGGGCGACTCCTTTTCGAGTGAGAGGGTCCAATTCATGTCTTTGATCATCGTCTTAAGCGAGACCTTGGATTCCGCGTCTTGCTTTTTCTTGGTTAATTTCTCGGCTGCTTTGACAAAGGCCTTCGCCTGTTCGACGTTCATCATGACGATGCCGCCGGCGACGGGTTTCGTTTCGCCAATTTCGAGCGGAACCATTAACGACACACCGACCGATGGATCCATACCTTCGTATTGGTTCGCATTGACATGCGTGTAGCCGGTCCGCTTGGTACCTTGATGGACAAAGGGAGAGGGGTCTCCAATCCAAGTCCGGTTCCCGATCACGACCGACTTCAAAGCTGGATCAAAAGTCGAGTCATTCGGATCCCATTGGGCTGACACCGTTGCGGTCGAAAGTACGACCAAGAGGGCGACGCAACAAGCGAGTCGAGAATTGATCATGAGCAGATTGCATGTGTGAGAGTATCAAAAAGACAATACAGAGCATTGCGGAATCGTAAAACGTTAGTCGCGCATCGCCGCTCCGGCAACCTTCTCCCACTCCCTGAGGCGGCTTGGATTGATCGGGGCGGGAGTTGTTGGTGCTGGTATTTCGAGTCGGCGTTTTTCAAACCACCGGCTAGTGCTTCGTTTAGAGCCAACCTTCGGTTTCGGCTCAGCAGCCGTCTACCGCTCGCACCAGATTGCACGGAAACCGTGGCGAACGCCTATCGACGAGTCCTGATTCCAGAGGTTGACGACATGCGAGCGTTCATCAACCGTTCTCCGAGTTTACGCCCCGAACGATCCGGCTCCGCACACCAGGGAGTCGATTCGATACGATGGGGGCTGGTTGTAGTTTCTTCTTTGCCTCTCTGCCGTGACGCTATCCATGATCAATCTCCGTGACCTACCGGCGCGATTGAGTTTTCCCTCGCCCACTTTGCTTGTTTTTGCTCTCGCGTTCTTCGCTGTTCTGATGAGCAATTACCGGACGCTTTTGGCTGCCGAGTCGGATCGTCCGAGCATGACGGTCAATCGCTGCGACGATTTCGAAATCACCGGCCTCGGTGACAACGACGCCTGGAGAGCTGCGGACTGGGTATCGCTTCGCCGCCGCGACGGTGGCACCGCTGATTACACCGCGCGAATCAAGATGCTGTACTCGGCATCTGGTGTGTACGTGCTTTTCGATGGTACCGACAAGAAACTAACCGCGACGATGAAGGAGGACTTCCTAGATCTGTGGAATGAAGATGTCTATGAGTTCTTCTTTTGGCCTGACGAGGATCATACCGTTTACTTTGAATACGAGATTTCACCGCTGGGCTACGAACTTCCCATCCTCGTCCCCAAACTTGACGGACAGTTCCTGGGCTGGCGTCCCTGGCATTATGAGGGTGATCGCAAGATTAAAAAGAAAGTCACCGTACGTGACGGCAAGTCTGAATCGATGGCAACGGTGAGCGGCTGGAGCGCCGAGGTCTTCCTCCCGTACGCGTTGCTTAAACCACTACAAAATGTTCCGCCAAAATCGGGGACAACTTGGCGAGCCAATTTTTACCGCGTCGACTATGACGCAAAACCTTCAACGTCATGGGACTGGGCACGTGTCGGTAAGAGCTTCCATGACATCGACAACTTCGGCACACTTCGATTCGAGTAGCACGGAAACGCCGGCTTCGGTCATGCTGGCGTGGTCGCAAGTGCAAGCAGATGCGGACTTGGTATATTTCCCTGAAACACCAAAGGGATTGCCTCGACCAATCCTGCCATCAACTTGTTTGTAGTGGACGCATCGTGGATCAGCAATCTTCACCCCCCTCCGGCGCCGACGCATCGGTTCTTGATGCGAATCGTCGCGTCTATGATCGGATGGCGGCGGCCGGTGATCCATTGTGCCGGCCGGCAACGGAAGAGGAGCTCGCCGACCCGCTGTCCGTCGTCGACCGAGCGGGCTGGTTAGGTGGAAACATCAAGGGCAAGCATGTTTTATGCCTAGCCGCCGGCGGGGGTCGACAGAGTTCATTGTATGCCGCCGCCGGTGGGTTGGTTACCGTCGTTGATCTGAGCGGTGCGATGCTGGAGCTTGATCGGCAAGTCGCCGCCCAACGTGGCTTTTCGCTTCGGATCCTTCAAACATCGATGGAGGATCTCTCTGGGCTTGCCGATGCGTCGTTTGATGTGATCATCCATCCGGTCAGCACGTGCTACGTTCCCGATGTCGCCCCGGTCTTCCGCGAAGTCGCGAGGGTCGCCAAGGCCGGGGCCATATACATCAGCCAGCACAAGCAACCGACCAGTCTACAGGCCGCGTACGAACGGAATGCCGAGGGGTATTCCGTTCGCCACACGTACTATCGTGATCGCCCGGTCCCGCCGCCCGATCGACCGACATCCAGTTCGCGGCGTTTGCGTGAATCGGGCGCCGTGGAGTACTTGCATCGCTGGGAGCAACTTGTAGGCGGAATCTGTCGCGCGGGATTTGTGATCGAAGACTTGGTTGAACCCAAGCATGCCAAACCGGATGCGTCGCTGAATAGCTTCGCCGATCGTGCGAGCTTCATTGCACCCTATGTTCGTATCAAGGCCCGGCGCAGCGGGAACCTTGGTCAAGCGACACCAAAGCTGCTTTTGCTTTAGTTGTCACATGCGGGTTGGCATTGCCGATTGGCGAGTGATCGATGCCGGATGAATCCGCCAACACACCACTAAACGTCTAATTTTTTCCACGCGACGAGTTGTTTGTCGCGGCCGAGCTTTTCGGTAATTTGGCTCCAGGCGTCGGCGACGTTCTTGAGAGCCTGCGCCGGCGTTCGTTCACTTGCCAAACAGCTTCGTACCTCTTGATCCAAGACGTCGTAGTATCGCATCCCGCCCGGAATCCAAGGTCCTGGTACGACACGTGATGTCTTTAGTTGGTCGACAACCCAACGGTCATAGCCGTTCCCACCGCCGGTTGCCTGTTGCGACTCGATCGGCTCGCGAGTGACACCGATTGCAACCGTTTGCCGTAACGCCCCCGATTGCGGCGCGCCACCGGAAAGCCAACCGATAAATCGACGCGACGCTTCGGTCTGCCGGCAACCGGTACTCACACAAGCAAGTCGCGTTTGTGGCCCAAGCCAAACCCGTTCTGTTTCGGTCTCATTGGGGCACGCCGTAGCACTGATGTCGAACACTTCCTTCGCCGCATCGCCATCGGACAGGGATTCGGTCGGCGGTGCGACGAAACCGATGCCGCCTTGCAGTACTCCATTACGGATTTGATTGTAGATTCCGCCTGGCGTCATTTCGGTCGACGCATAGACCTTTGCGGTGTCAACCAAACCTTGCAGCGCATCGATGTACCGAGGCTGATCGATGCTTGGTTTCAGCGTCAGGCGATCGAATAGCCAGCCCCGGTCAAATTGCAACGCACAGCGATTAAAAAACGAATGGGCAGCCCAACCCTCGGCCAACGGTTCAGCGGTTTTTCCGTTTAGGTCCGCGGCCCACTGGGCATGGTCAGCCCAGGTTTTCAATTCCAAGTCTGGGTCGAGCGAAAGCACGGCCAATGGTTTGGCGCCGACCGCGACCCCCCAACGAAGACCATCGAAACGTCCGGAAGAGTTTTCGATCGCGGAGAACGAACGACCGTACCGCGAATCGATCTCATCGAAGACATCGTCGTTGATATCGACGATTGCTTCGTCATTGATCAACCTTCCCAGCAACGCTTGCGAGACAACTGCGACGTCACTGAGTTGAACTTGCTGAACGATCGCTGAGATTTGATCGGACTTTGCGCTGTCAACACTTGAGACTTCGATCGGCTGCTCGGCTGCGGCTCCATACGCACGTCGGATCCGTTCTGCGTCGTCGGTGCCGCCGTCGAAAACAATTCGCAGCGGAACGTTGCTCGGGGCGGGAGTGGATGATCTTTCTTCAGGGACCGACTCGGAACGATCACATCCGAATAGGGCAAGCGAAGAAAGAATCCCCAAAGCGGTACGCCGCGGGACCGGAATGCGGGCGTCATTGGGGCGTTGACTTCCGTGAGCAATGCTTGACATCAGGTCGAAGGTGAATCGAGGTGGTGTGGGCTGCGTCAGCCATATCAAAGCAGGAGGGGCATGGTCCGATCGAGCGGGTCCCCAACGATCGACTTCAAACGTTTTTGCTTGAACGCTGACGATGTAATATATCTCCGCCGACCGACATCATTTTGGGAAAACAATTCGGATCGCGGCATCGCGAAATGACGATACAGCATCGGCCTCGGTACGATACGCAGTCCCCGCGATTCCGGTTCACCGCTTGGTCAAGATGCCGGGGGTGCGTTGCCGAAACCAATGCATACGGTTTTGGTCGGCGGTTATTGTCAACGCAATTTTCCTTTTCCCCTTTTTGAATTTTCTTCATCATGAGTCACTACTTAGGAATTGATGTCGGTACCAGCGGAACAAAAACGTTGTTGATCGACGAGAATGGTGCGTTGCTCGCCGAAGCAGACGCGACTTATCCGATGGAGCAACCCAAACCGGGATGGACACAGCAAGACCCCGATGATTGGTGGGCGGCAACGATCAAGACCGTACACACGGTGATGAAGAAGGCAAAGCTAAAACCACAGGACGTCAAGGCAATCGGCCTGAGCGGCCAAATGCATGGCAGCGTGTTCTTGGATGCAAAGAACAACGTCATCCGACCGGCGCTTCTGTGGAACGACCAACGCACGGCCGCCGAGTGCGATGAAATCACGGCCGCCGCCGGCGGGCGCAAGCGACTGATCAAGATGGTCGCCAACCCAGCACTCACCGGCTTTCAAGCTCCAAAGATTCTCTGGCTTCGTAACAACGAACCGAAGAACTATGACCGGCTCGCGAAAGTGCTGCTCCCAAAAGACGAAATCCGTCGGCGAATGACGGGGGAGTTCTTTAGTGAAGTGAGCGATGCCAGCGGCACGCTATTGTTGGACGTTGTGAAACGTAAGTGGTCGAAGAATTTACTGTCGAAGCTGCAACTCGATGATAGCCTATTGCCCGAGGTTGTTGAGAGTGAACAAGTCACCGGGACATTGACTCAAGCGGCCGCGACGGCACTCGGTTTGACGACAGACTGCAAAGTCGTCGGTGGCGCGGGCGATTGTGCCGCCGGTGCGGTCGGCAATGGCGTGGTCAAGAAAGGAATCCTCAGCACGTCGATCGGAACCAGCGGCGTAATGTTCGTTCACAGTGACGAACCACAATACGATGCGAGCGGTCGCCTGCATACGTTCTGCCATGCAGTCAACGGTGCGTGGCACATGATGGGAGTCAACTTGACCAGCGGCGGGTCGCTACAGTGGTGGGTTGAATCGGTCTTGCAAGGCCTGGCGGGAATCGGCGACGGGGATGCCTATGCCGCCGCCACGGCCGAAGCACAGCAGATCGACGCGGGTAGCGGAGGCTTGCTGTTTTTGCCTTACCTGAACGGCGAGCGCACACCGCACGCTGATCCCCAAGCACGCGGCTCCTTCGTCGGCCTGAACCTAACCCACACGCGCGGCGCGATGACCCGAAGCGTGATGGAAGGGATCACGTTTGCACTTCGTGATAGCCTAGAGATCATCGAGTCACTCGGCGTTCCCGTTCGTGAGATCCGAGCGTCGGGTGGAGGCAGCAAGAACCCATTCTGGCGACAGATGCAGGCGGATGTCTTTGGTAAGAAGATCACGACGTTAAAAGTCGAGCAAGGTCCGGCATACGGAGTCGCACTGCTGGCCGCCGTCGGCGATGGTGCGTTTAAAAACATTCAGTCGGCATGCAAGGCGACCATCGAAAAAGCAGACGCGACGGGCGTCAATCGCAAAGATGCGGCGAGCTACAACAAGCTATTCCCGGTCTACCAAAAACTGTACCGTGACCTCGCCGATTCGATGCACACGCTGGCCGAGTTGCAATAACCCCACCCGACGACTGATCAGAGGAGAAGACGATCCCATGGAACAAGTCGACATCAAAGTCAATGAAAATGTGGCGACGATCGTGATCGATCGGCCCGAAGTTCATAACGCGCTCAACGCGTCACTCGTTCATCAGTTGACCGAAGCGTTTGGCGATATCCATCAGGAGAAACGGGTCACGGCAGTTGTCTTGACCGGAAAAGGCGATCACTTCTGCAGCGGCGTCGACTTGAAGGACTTTGCAAAAATCTCTGTCAAAGAACCGATCGATGCAATGCCCGAATGGCTGGAAGCGTGGCAGCAGTTGACCGAGCTTTGCGAGACGCTGTTGCGATTTCCCAAACCCGTGATCGCGGCTGTCGATGGCGGTGCGATCGGGGCAGGGCTGGCCGTCGCACTCTCATGTGACTTGCTGGTGATGTCAAAGCGTGCGGAACTGATCGCTAACGCCGCCCAACGTGGATTGATCGGTGGCCTCACGGCACCGCTACTGGAGTTCCGGATCGGCAGCGCGATCGCATCGCGAATGCTGCTGACCGGAGAACCGATGCGAGCCGAAGAAGCATTCACGCGTGGATTGTGTTGCCAGGTGACCGATGCGGATCAGGTCTGGGTCACGGCCAACGATTGGGCCAAGCGATGCGGGCAGGCACCTCGCGAATCGATCCAAGCAACCAAGCGAATGCTGAACGAATCGATCGGCGAAACTCTACTGACAAACTTGGCCGCCGGTGCGGCCAGCGGCGCTACACTATGCAGCACCGATTCGGCCGCCGAAGGGATTTCGGCATTCGTCGAAAAACGCGCCCCCCAATGGCCCTAATCTTGCGCCTAGCATCGGAAACCCGGTTTACCGAAACGGCACGAGCACTCTGTCTGGACAAAATGTTCGCGTTTGACTCATCAGCCGACGGGTGTTAGCTCCGGTTTTGCACCGAAACCGTCGCTAACGCCATTCGGCTAACCCTAATTTCAGAAGTTGACGAAGCACTAGCCACGGTTGCTCAGTGACACTCAAGGTTCCGATCGGCCAAACCCCTAATACCGAATCAGCGCCGTTCCCCAGGCCAAGCCGCTTCCGAAGCCGCATAGCAACACGTAGTCACCGCGATTAATCCGCCCGTCCTCGAAGGCCTCGTCGAGAGCAAGCGGGATGCTGGCACCGGAAGTATTGCCGTAGCGATCCAAGTTCACCAGGACCTTGTCGGCGGTCACACCGAGGTCCGAGACGGCTGAATCAATGATTCGCTGGTTGGCTTGGTGCAGAACGACGAGCCCTAATTCACTGGCATCCACGCCGGCGGCATGGAGCACGTCCTTCGCGCTTTCGGCGAACACCCGAACCGCCCATTTGAAAACATTGCGGCCGTCCATCTGCAGGTACTGCAGCCCTTCTTCCTTTGCCCGGTCGGTCAATGCCATCCGTGTACCGCCGGCGGGAATACAAAGCATTTCGCCTCCGCAACCTTCACTGCCCAGTTGGTACGAGAGGATGCCTGCCGGTCCGCTGCCTTCGCTCACCGAGTCACCGTGGTCATCGGGGCCAACGATGACCGCACCGGCTCCGTCACCGAACAGCGGAAACGTCTTTTTGTCATTCGGATCGATCAGCCGACTCATCAAATCCGCACCGACGACAAGAACCCGCTTCGCATTTCCGTTGGCGACAAACTGAGCCGCTGTTGTTAGCGCGTACATGAATCCGGCACAGGCGGCCCCGACATCCATTGCCGGGGCGAAGGCCCCAAGGCGCCGTTGAAGGTGACAAGCGGTCGAGGGGGTGAAGTGATCGGGCGTGATCGTCGCGACCAAAATCAGGTCAATGTCTTCGATCGCTACCGATGCGTTCTCCAAACATCGTGTCGCGGCTTCGTAGCACAGGTCGCTGGTGGCCTGGTCTTCGGTTGCATGCCGGCGTTCCAAAATTCCGGTACGCCGCACAATCCACTCGCTGTCGCACCCGAGTTCGGCGAGATCATCGTTGGTCACAACGTTGTCGGGGACGAACGATCCTGACCCCAGAATGCGGACGCCGGGAACCATTCCCATCCTGCCACGTGTCGATTTCTCTTCTGGGGTCGGGCGATTTTCCTCGCTTGCGTCGGTCTCGTTCACCGAGTTGGATTTGCTATTGGCGGGGGTTTGGTGAAGGAGGGTGGATTGATCTCGCATCAGGCAGTTTGATTCCAAGGCAACATTCGAATGGCAGCCGACGAGGAGACGCGTCTGCGTGGAATAGGACGTCAGTGATCGAAATGGTCTGAAAAGATTCTCGTACAATCAAGAATCGCGTCATTCGACCGCCACGGACATCAATCCAGAGTATAACGAGAGGTCCGGCCGAACGTCAGCCGAATCGCCATTGCTCGGTAATCCCCGTCGAACCCCGCCCCGCAAAGGCGGATTGTCTTCCCCTCTTGCCCGATCCTGCAACGTTGTCCAAGCGGTTTCTTTCCTCACGAATCGCAAAGATGCTGGTCGGTTGCGGCGGTGTGGCGTTGCTGCTTGTTTCAGCATTGCTGGGTTTTCGGCTCGGCAGTGATGCCGGGGTCGCCGAGCATCAGGGCACCGCCAGATCCGACATCGGTCGCAGAAATCGAACCGTCGATCCGCACCAGCGAACGACCAGGCGCCAATCCAAGTTCCTGGTCCGAGGCCGTTCGATGCTCCCCACACTGTCCGAAGGCCAGGTTTGTGACGTCATGCTATCAGATCAGGAGACGCTGCCGCTCAGGCGAGGTGATTTGGTGGCGGTCCGCTTTGCCGACGGTAATCATGTTAAGCGGCTTGCCGGAATTCCCGGTGACCGCATTGAACTGCAACAAGGCAGATTGAGTTTCAACGGCAACCGACTGGAAGACTGGATCGCGAATGCTACGATCGCGATCCCACCAGCCATGGTGGAGGTCCCGAGCAACCCAGGGGATTGGAGGCGATCCAAAGAAGGCAGCTGGATCGTCTATCACCACCGTGATCCCTACCGAGACGATCAACCTGGCCTGGTTCACGATGACTATCCGATGAACGTCGACGTTAAACGCGGGCTCAACCCTGTCGATCGGCTCGCGATCGAATTTAAATCGCCATCTCGGCGGCGGGTACTGTTTTCCATCGGTGGTGAGGTGTTGGCAACCCTTGTGGCCGGCGGAACTGCACGTTCACGCGATGGCGCCCCCAACCTGCAGCCAGATGGAAAGAAAGCGATCCCGCCGGAACTTACCGACGTACACCCGATCGCGGTCGAGTTAACACCGGGAGAGTCCATCAATGAACTCACCCAAAACCTGCGAGTGGTACGCGAGATTGAATTTCGAGACGACGTTCGGAGACGGAAGGCTCGTTATCCGATCAGACTCGGTGCGGACCAGTATTTTGTCTTGGGCGACAACGTCCCCGTCTCTGTCGATAGCCGGGAAATCGGGCCGTTGCCGAGGTCGGCAATCCTTGGACGCGTGGTCTCTTGTCGGTGATTCTTCGTTGACAATCTTGATTAGTGCTTCGTCAATCTCTGAAATCACCCGATGCGGCGGTGGCCGATCTTGACGAACCTACTGCGAATTGCCTATCGCAATCGCATGATGGGTATGACGACAACATTTCGAAAGATCTTGCTGATCGCGTGTTTCACGGCATGCGTCGGGTGCCGGGTCACGGCTCCGGTCCATCGCTGGGTTCCGCCTGTGCTCGATTCGGCAGTCGACCAAAGTGTACTGCTGTCTGAAATCGTTGGGCCACCACAAGTGGTCGCGTCGCTTGAGGAGCGTTTACTCGATGCGGTCCCACGCGATGCCGGACGCCGTTTCGATTTAATCAGCATCGATCGCTTGCAAGAACAATCCCAGGCCGAATCACCGACTGGGCCAATCGCCCTGGTGGCTCATCAAGAAAGCGTGCCAAGTGATGTGTCCTTGATCCCGTTGGCGAAGCAACAGGGAATCAAATACCTGCTCCGTGGTGAGGTACTTCCGCAGCCCGGGCCGGTCCCGATCGCGAACGCCAACGAACGCCTCGCGGTCTCTTGGTGTTTGACACCGATCGACGAAGCCGCCTCACAGGGCCAGCTCACGAGTTCGGCTGACGGCAACACCAAGTCGGCGGCATCGCCGGCTCAGCAGCAGATGGGCATTCCCCTTGTGATCACACTGGAATCGGCGATCGAAAAGTATCCCGACCTGGGGTTGGTGTCTGACAAGCAGACCGCGCTCGAAATAGCGATGGTGCGTGAGACCTTGCCGTTGCTTTCGCCTTCCATCCGTCGCGATCGTGTACGGCTGGATCAGCCAATCTGGCTCCTCGGAAGCTCGCACGTCCATCGCGGAAATCGCTTCGCCGCGACCGGACGATGGCAGGAAGCCGAGCGAGAATGGCGAACGGCGTTGCGTTGGAACCCGCTATCAACGGCGGCAATGCACAACCTTGCAATTGCGAATGTTGCCAAGCAAGATTTTTCTGCGGCGAGGAAGTACGCACGCAAATCAATTCGATTTGGCCCAACGAAACGGCATCAGCGTACCGCAGTTTGGGTTGAAAAATCTCAACGCGACTATCACGAAGCATTCGAGTTGGCCGACCCCGCCGAAGGCTGGATGGTCACGCGTTCCACCGGTCAAGACGGCTAGCGTCTAATCGACAAGGGCAATGCGGCGGAACCGACCAAGAGCTTGTCGATTTAGCGATGCTCACCGCACTTCTGAGTAACCCATTGAGCCGTCATCTAGACTTGGCGTACGTTGTTCGCTGCAGAGGTTCGCTGCAGAGGTTCGCTGCAGAGGTTCGGCGGCAGAAAGCCTGAGCGTTCTCCACGAAGGTGTGAACCTTCGCTATCAACCGGGACGTCACACTAGTTGCTTTCGCTATCGTCAGCGTCTTCCGGCGTCGCGCCGTAGGCTTCAAGGACCGTTTTGACCACATCGATCAATTGGTCCAGCCGGAAGGGTTTGTAAAGTCTCGCCTTGGGATGCAATCCATTCTGCAATGCGTTGACGATCGAGTGTCCGGGATCGTACCCAAATCCGGTCATTAGGATCATCGGAACGGGGTCAATCAGTTCCTTCAAACGCATCATCAATTGGAACCCGCTGTACTCGGGTAACTTGATGTCGCTAATGATGACGTCGTATTTATTTTCGTCCCCGGCGTCGCGAACCATTGGCACCGCCTGAACGGCACCGCGGGCGGTTTCGACGATACAGCCGTAACGTTCGAGCAACCGGTGGGCGTCTTCACGGACCGTGGCGTCCTCA
Organism: Roseiconus lacunae; assembly: GCF_008312935.1. Taxonomy (NCBI): domain Bacteria; kingdom Pseudomonadati; phylum Planctomycetota; class Planctomycetia; order Pirellulales; family Pirellulaceae; genus Roseiconus; species Roseiconus lacunae. The sequence goes on from NZ_VSZO01000017.1 coordinate 49,819, forward strand.
TCGACGACAAGGATACGCTTGTCGCGAAGCAGTGCGTGTTCGTTCGGCGAGATGCCAGGCGGAACCGCTTCCAAAGGCGTCATCCGCTGACCGATCTGCTGGATCGTTTGCTTGATGTCGCGGGCATTTTTCAGGATGCGACGAATCCGATCGACCATCTCGGGTGAGTGCCCGATATAGTCTTCCATCACATTGACGGCGTCGTTCAAAATTTCGTCGACCGGCATCGCGACCGCGCTGTGAATCGCGTTGCAACTTTGCTGAGCCGTATCGGCTTTTTGAGCGACCAACAACTCAAGCGTATTGAGTGCGTAGCTGATGTCGCGGGCAAAGATCTCCAAGAACTGCAAATCGCTCTCGGTGAACGCGGCAATCTGAGGGCTTTCGACGTTGATCGTGCCGAGCACTTGATCGTTAAGAATCAACGGCACGGTCAGTGAACTGCGTGAGTTGGCGACTCCGGGAATGAACAACGGATCGTTGATCACGTCATAACACAAGTAGCTCGTGCCGCTCGACGCGGCGTAGCCGGTGATGCCATTGCCGTGTGGATGGGCGTAAAGCTGCCGATCGGCGGCTTCCTGGTCGATTCCGACGCTCAGCAACGGCAGCAGGTAGCCGGTGGCTTGCTCGAGCAAACGGATCTCGATGACATCGAAGTTCAGCAAATCCTGCAGGTAGTGCCGGATGTTGTCCTTGAGCAACTCAATCCGCTCATCGACACCCATCTGGAAAATTTCGCTCGGCCGCAAGTCGGCCAACTCTCGCCCGGCGCGGTGAATCGCGGCGAGTTTTTGCTGCTGAAGGATTTCTTCGGTGATGTCGCCGACTGTGATCACAAGCTGAGTCGGCGGCGACTGATCGCCGACCGGCGCGGCGCGAACCTGATAGTAATGCCCGCTTTCGGTTTGAAACGTTCCGCTGCTTTCTTCGCCCGTCGTGAACGCGGTGTGAAACGGACAAAGGTCAGACCCCAGAATTTCGGGGTTGCCCATCATTTCATAAATCGTATCGCCGACCGGATCGCTCTCAACCTTGTCAAACCAGCGACGCAGCCGGCGGTTGGCCCAGAGGACGCGATTTTTCTGATCCAGAAGCGCGGCACCTTCGGGAAAGTCGCGCAGCATCAGGCCGCTTTGACAAAGGCCGCGGAGTTCGCCGAGTTCGGGTAACAGATCTCGCGCGATCCACACGCCTTCGATGCTCTGGTCGGACAATTGGTCCAGCACCGTTGCGGAAGAATCAAGCAACAGGACATCGTCTTCGACGTAGTCGCGCGGCAAACTGGAAAGCTCTCCCACACAGATCAGTCGCTTTTTTCCAGCTCCTGTCTCTGCAGGTCTAGACTGGTCTCCTTGGCTGATTTCATTTACAGCATCAAAGGAGGAAGTCGACTGAGTCATTGAAGACGCCTCTGACCACGCGACACAACGTATGGAGCAAAGGGGATCTCGCGAGCCCGCCTGCTCGGTTTGACCGATGATTTCGGATCTACTATCCACGGGTGTTCATCGGCAACCGCTCACCATGAATGATAAGAGAAAACCGATACGCTTACACCTTTCGTCCAGAGCGAATTTCACCCGAATTCCGCATCGAGGAAGAGTCTGCAATTAAGACGGCCTTGGGTCCATTCATCTGCCGCTAACAATATTTCCATCCAAACCAAAAATTTGCCTCATCTCGTCGGACCGTCCCCCACGGCCTCCCGCCGCCAGCACGAAAGCTGCAGTGTAATTAAAAACGCCCCCAAACCGGCACCTCCCCGGCGGACTCAGCGCGCGTCTGCCCGATGGTAAGAACCCGCCCCGCTGCTGAACTGTCCCGCCGCGCACCAGAAGCCTGATTAGCGGAACCACTGCTTCAGAATCACTGTTCAATCGCGGGCATCGAGGTTGTCGCTTCTTTTCAGTGCTCACCTTCTGCCTCACTCAATGCTCCCGTTCGCTACCGGTGACTCGTCTAGTACCTGGACTTAAGATTGCCCGATTGGCGCTCGCCCATGTTTCGGTGCAATAACGCAGGACCAACGCCCGCCGGCTGATGAGCCGATTCCGTATCTTTAAGTGGAACGAAGCACTAGGTTTTCGGATCGAGGAATCGCGCGAGATGTTGCCCCAGGAGGCGCGAACCAACCCGCTGCCCTCTGTGATTCGCTGCGTAACCTCTCACCGCTCGATCATTGCCTCCGAACTACCCCACCCCCTGGTGCCGAACCGGTCAACCGCTGAGCAATTTCCAACCGGTCGGCAACCGTTTCAACCGATCGGACGCGAGCGTCACCGACGAGTTTGCGCCGATGCGATTCGCCGCGATGTCGCGATCGCGTGAACTCGAGAAAAATTTTGAAACCCGCGGTGTGCCAAACAGCCGCGCCAAACCCGCTGAATATGCGGATTTGGAGAAAAAGATGATCAAATGAACGGGTTTCCATCAAGTGTTTCGCGTCTTCAGACGACACGCGTGGCCTGCGGTTTGAAGGCGGCTAATTTGCGGTTTAGGTAAAACCGCTAATTTGAGGAAAGTCGTCGCAGCGTCTTGTTGACAGTGTTTATCGCAGGTCTACATTCAAGGGGCTGGGCGGTAGCCCAGACTGCGCAGCCGTTGCATTTTCCAGAAATTCTCAACATTTGGCTCGCGAGCTGTGAAACTACTTGGAGGAATCCCTGAATGATGAAAAGTATCGTTAGAGGCGTGGTCGGCATCTGCTCGGCCCTGCTGCTCGCTGCGAACGTTTTCGCCGGATGCGGCGATTGCAGCGGCTGCGCTGCCGGCGCGGCGTGTGTTACCCCGTGTGCGGACACCGCCACGGCTGACGGTTGTGCCCCTGCCCCCGCCTATGAAGAGCGGACGGTGATGCAAAACCAGTGGGTCACCGAAACCAAAATGGTCCCGGTGACGTCTTACGAATGCCAGACGAAGACCCGTATGCGTACGGTGACCCGTCAGGTTGCGAAAGTCGAAACTCGTGAAGAAACCTACACGGTCAACGTTCCCGAAGTTCGCACCAAGACCGAATCATACAAGGTCATGGTCCCCGTTTCGTACACCGAAGAAGTTCCTTACACGGTGACGATCCCGGTGACGACCGAGGTCGAGGAAGAGTATCAAGTCTGCGTCCCTTACGTCGACCAAGTCGAAAAGACTTACGACGTCCAGGTCCCGCAAACGACCGAAGTCGAACAAGCCTACACTGTTTGCGTTCCCTACAAGGAAACCAAGCAGTACGAGGTCACGGTCCCGTACACCGAGCAAGTCCAAGAAGAGTACACGGTTCAAGTCCCGGTTCGCAAAAGCCGCACCGAGACTTACCAGGTATGCGTTCCGTACGTCGAGCAAGTCCAGAAAGAGTACCAAGTCCGAGTTCCGGTTCGCAAAACCAAGACCGTTGAGTATCAAGTTTGCGTTCCATACACCGACTACGTCACTCAGACCTACTGCGTGAAGGTGCCTTTCACCGAGCAGAAGACTTATCAGGTTCAGGTGCCCTACACCGAGACGGTCGAACAGCCTTACTCGGTCAGCGTTCCTTACACCGAAGAAGTTCAGCAAGAGTACACCGCTCAAGTTGCCTACACCGAAGAGGAACAACAAGAGTACACGGTGATGGTTCCCGTAACGGAAACCAAATCTGCGACTCGCACGATTACGAAGTGCGTTCCTGTGACCACGACACGAACGGTCACCGAGGATCACGGCAAGTATGAGTGCCAAGCGATCGCGGCCGAGTCGACCTCGTGCGGCGGCTGTGGCTCGACCGCCAGCGCCGGTTGTGGCGGATGCGGTGGCTGCGCTACCAGTTGCGGTGGCTGCGGCGGTGGAGTGGTCGGTTGTGGCACCCCATGTGCCCCGGCCGTCACGTACAAGAAGGTTTGGGTTCCCAACGTTGTGACCAAGGAAGTCCCCGTGACGACCTACGAACGTCAGACCGTCGAAGAGCCCTACACGTACACGACAACTCGCTGCGTTCCGGAAACTCGCACTCGCACCGTCAAGGTCACCAAGTGCCGCCCGGAAACTCGCACCCGTACGGTCTGCGTCACTAAGTACCGCACCGAACAACGCACTCGCCCTGTCACCCTTTGCAAAACTCGCATCGAAGACCGGACCTGCAACGTCACCAAGTACCGTACCGAAACTCGCACCCGTCAGGTTCCGGTTCGCAAGACCCGCTTGGAAACCCGCACCCGCGAAGTTCCTTACTGCGAATACGTTGTTGAGACTCGCACCGCGACTGTTCCGGTTCGCAAGACCCGCTTGGAAGATCGCACCCGCGAAGTTTCGTACTGCGAAATGGAACCACAAACCCGCACCCGCACCGTCTGCGTTCAAAAAACGCGTCAAGAGACTCGCGAGTGTGAAGTGACCAAATATCGCAATGAGACTCGCACCAAGATGGTTCCCGTGACCAAGTACGTCACCGAGACCAAAACTTGCACCGTTCCGGTTCGCAAGACTCGCTTGGAAACCCGCACCCGCAAGGTTTCCAAGACGACCTGCACGACTGAAACGCGAACTCGTGAAGTCACCAAAACGCGCATGGAAGAAGAAACCCGTGAGCGTGAAGTGCAGTACACCGTTTGCGTCCCAGAAACTCGTACCCGTAACTACAACGTCACCGTTTATGAAACCGTGACCGAAGAAGTTCCGGAAACCTATCAGGTCCGAGTCCCGGTTGAGACCATGAAGGAAGTTCAAGTACGAGTTTGCAAGCAGGTTCCGACGACCGTCAAAGTTCCTGTCTATTGCTACGGAACCTCGGCTCCTTCGGCAGCCGGTTGCAGCTCTTGTGGCGAAGCAACCGCAGCTCCGATTGCCGAAGGTGCTGGTTGCACCAACTGCGGACAGTAGTTGAGCGCGAAGCGACGCCCGAGGCTGAAGCGAAGCATCCCGCGCCGAACTTCAGAGTCAACGTTGCTTTTGCAAAGTAAAAAATGACCCAGCGGCCTTGAAGACACCACGCTTCAAGGCCGTTTTTTTATGCGCGATCGAAGACTGCGCCGATACGCTCGCGTTCTCTCCGAGCGACGAACCGGAGTTTGCGTCTAGTGCTTCGTTAATCTTTGAATTTAGGATTCGCCGCATCGCGTTAGCCACGGTTGTTGCAAGTGCTTGCTGATGCGATCGATTGCGAACCCAGTCGGAACACTTAACCGCGAGCTAACGCTCGGCGGCGGATCCAATCATTAGCCGCATCGCGTTAGCCAGGGTTGTTGCAAGTGCTTGCCGATGCAATCGATTGCGAACCCAGTCGGAACACTTAACCGGGAGCTAACGCTCGGCGGCGGATCCAATCATTAGCCGAATGGCGTTAGCCACGGTTACTGCACCGAATCCGTGGCCAACGCCATTCGGCTAACCCTGATGTCAGACGTTGGCGAAACGTGCGGCGGGAAGTTCCTCACCGACGCGTCGGCGATCCATCAGACTGATTCGTTCACTCGATAAGGGCCGAGAATCGATCGACAGAGCGGTGGTAGGGAGAGCGGTGCGGTGCTTTGCCGAACTCGCTGCCCCGCACGTTGCCCGGCGTGTTTGCTCCTGTACATTTCCGCTGGACGGAAGTTTGTGTCGACCGAGGATTGAATGAGAGCGGGGGTCGCTTCGCTTCAATCTTTGACGCGATTCATTTCGCTAGGGGGAATCAAGACCGTGTCCACGATCACCACCGCCATTTTGGTGATATCTGCCGTCGCCGTGAGCGGTCTCGCTTTCGGCAGTCTTCGCATTCGCGGTATCGGACTCGGACCTGCCGGTGTGTTGTTCTCAGGGTTGGTGTTTGCCCATTTCGGCGCAACGATCAATCCCGAAATCAATCACTTTGCTAAAGAGTTTGGCTTGATCCTGTTTGTCTTTACGATCGGAATCCAGCTCGGCCCCGGGATCATCCAGCTTTGGAAACAGCAAGGGTTGTTACTCAACGGACTCGCGCTGCTGATCGTGCTGCAAGGGTTTGCGCTCGTAGCGTTGTTTGGATACCTGCTCGGATTCCCGGCCACCGCCGTGGCGGGTCTGTTCAGCGGATCGACGACCAACACACCTTCCCTCGGTGCGGCGGAGCAAGCGGCAACGATGCTAAGCGAATCCGATAGCACGATGGACATCTCGTCATTGGCATCGGCATACGCGGTCGCCTACCCCGGCGGGATCCTTGGCATCATTGCATCGATGTTGCTGCTCAAGAAGTTTTTTAAAGTCGACTTAGATAGCGAAGTCGAACGATATGAATCGAAAAACAGCAACGGACATGAAGCCATCGAACGACGAAGCGTCATTGTCGAAAACGCGAGGCTAGATCTTGTTCCATTTGGTGAAATCCCCGGCATCGACGAAACCGGCGTCCGAATCTCACGGATTCGCCGCGCCGGTGACGACACCGTCGAAGCGGCGACCGAACAGACGCTCTTGGGCGAAGGCGATGTCGTTCAAGTGGTGGGCCCGAAAAGTGGCTTGGCAAGATTTGTACCTTTGATCGGCCGCCCCAGTGACGAAGACTTGATGCAACAATCGGGCAATGTGACTTCGCGACGAATTTATGTGACCGCGGGGCCGGTACTCAACAAAACACTCGCGACGCTCTCGCTCGACCGGTTCTACAACGTCACGATCACCCGGATCACGCGTAGTGGGGTGGAAATGGTCCCGCGAGGGACAAGCCGATTGTTCTACGGCGACATCGTGCAAGTCGTCGGGGATAACGAAAGCCTTGATCGAGTCACCGAACACCTGGGAAATTCGACTAAGTCGATGAAGGAGACGCAGTTCTCCCCCTTGTTTGTCGGCATTGCGATCGGCGTGCTCGCGGGCATGATCCCGCTATCGATCCCGGGAGTCCCGTTTCCCGTGCGGCTGGGACTTGCCGGTGGTCCGCTGATTGCCGCGATCGTGTTCAGCTTGGTTCGTAGTATCGGTACATTTGTTTGGTACATCCCCTCGTCGGCGAACCTGGCGCTTCGGGAATTGGGAATCATCCTGTTCCTTGCCTGTGCGGGACTTGGTGCGGGCGAGACCTTTGTCGAATCCGCGATGAGTTTCAACGGATTGCAGTGGATCGTCGCCGGATTGTTCATCACGATGATCCCGCTGCTGATCGCCGGGGTGCTCGCCCGCGTGGTCTGGAAACAGAACTACCTGACGATCTGTGGCGTGATTGCCGGAAGCATGACCGACCCGCCGGCGCTGGCCTTTGCCGGTTCGATGCGTGACTGCAACGCCAGCGCGACCGCCTACGCGGCGGTTTATCCGTTGACGATGATTTTGCGGATCATCGTCGCCCAGTCGCTCGTGTTTATCTTTGCCTAAAGACTGCTTGGCGACTGCGTCAGGAACTACCCGAGTGCACTAGGGCCTACCCGAGTGCGTTCGGACTCACTCTAACGGTGGAGCCCGGCCTGCCCATTACCCGAGACGCCTGATTTCGATAGACTTCCGGACAGTCATGTCACTGGTAATTCCCCTTTGGTCAGGTCACAACGATGCCACTTTGGCAAATCGACATTTTTCCCGCAGCAAACGAGATGGATCGCGAAGGCGCTCGGACGAGCGAAGAAGTCGGCGAACTCGGTCTGGGCGATCAAATCTCTGTTGTCTTCGCACGCGGCTTTTTGGTTCAAGGGGATCTCGATGCCGATCAGGCTCAGCGGCTCGCGTCGGGACTGCTTAGTGACAGCGTGACCGAACGGACAGTCGTTGCCCAAGTCGGCGAAGAATCGCTGCGGCAGCCACCGGCCGGTGCGGAAAACTATCGCCTTGTCAATGTGATGCCGAAAGCCGGCGTGATGGACCCGGTCGCCAGCAGCACGATTAACGCGGCCCGTGACATCGGCTACGAAGTCGAGTCGGTGCGGACGATGCGTAAGTACTGGATCGACGCGAGCGATGACGCCACCTTTGATTCCATCTGTCGCCGCGCACTTTCCAACGATTCGATCGAACAAGTCGTCGTCGGCCCGCTGGACATGGAAGAGCTGGAAGTCGGCAGCCACTACGAATTTGACTTGGTTCGCATTCCGATCCGATCGCTTTCCGACGAAGAACTCGAACGCCTTTCCAAAGAAGGTCAACTGTACCTGACGCTGGTCGAAATGCAGACGATCCGCGACCACTTCGTCAGCCTTGACCGAGACCCGACCGACATCGAACTGGAGACGATCGCGCAGACTTGGTCGGAACACTGCAGCCACAAAACGCTCGCCGGACGGATCCACTATCGCGGGGTCGGCGAAGACGGAACCCCCGGCGGTGACGAACGCCAGTACGACAACATGCTCAAAGAAACTGTCTTTGCGGCGACGCAGCAGATTCGAAAACAGCTTGCCGATGACGATTGGTGTGTGAGTGTTTTTAAAGACAACGCCGGTGTCGTCACCTTCAACGATCAGTACCACGCTTGCTTCAAAGTTGAAACGCACAACCACCCGTCGGCGCTTGAACCTTACGGCGGCGCCAATACCGGAATTGGCGGCGTGATCCGTGATCCGATGGGGACCGGGATGGGCGCTAAACCAGTTTGCAACACCGACGTGTTCTGCTTTGCACCGCCGGACACGTCACCGGAGGATCTGCCGCCGGGCGTGTTGCATCCGCGACGTGTGATGAAAGGCGTCGTCGCCGGGGTTCGCGATTACGGCAATCGCATGGGAATCCCGACGGTCAATGGCGCCGTGTACTTTGACCGACGCTACCTCGGTAACCCACTGGTGTACGCCGGCAACGTCGGCATGATCCCAGTCGGAATGGAAGACAAACAAGTTCACCCCGGTGACCTGATCGTTTCGCTTGGCGGACGAACCGGACGCGACGGAATCCATGGCGCAACATTCAGCAGTGCCGAGCTGACCAGCGAATCGGAGTCGCTTTCCGGTGGCGCGGTCCAAATCGGTAATGCGATCACCGAGAAGATGGTGTTGGATGTTTTGATGCAGGCCCGCGATCGTGGCTTGTACAACGCCGTGACCGACTGCGGTGCGGGCGGTTTCTCCAGTGCGGTCGGCGAAATGGGCGAAGACGTCGGTGCGGAGGTTTGGCTTGAGAAAGCGCCGCTGAAGTATGACGGACTGTCGTACACCGAAATCTGGATCTCAGAAGCTCAGGAACGCATGGTGCTGGCCGTCCCACGCGCGAAGTGGGATGAACTCCGCGAGTTGTGTGATAGCGAAGGCGTCGAGTCGGCCGTGTTGGGAGAATTCAAGCCGACCGGGCAATTGGATCTGACCTATCACGGCGAAACCGTCGGTAGCTTGAGCATGGCGTTCCTACACGACGGTCGGCCACCGGTGATCCGCGATGCGGTTTACCAACCGCCGGAAGTCAAGTCGCTTGACCAATCGACGTCGCTGTCGGCCGAGCAGCACCGCGAGTGCTTGCTAGGCGTGCTGTCCAGTTTGAACGTTGCCAGTAAGCACTGGGTGATTCGCCAGTACGATCATGAGGTTCAAGGCGGAAGCGTTGTCAAACCGTTGGTCGGTCCGCTGTGCGATGGTCCCAGCGATGCCGCCGTGGTGCGTCCATTGCTCGACAGTCAGCGAGGCCTCGTGATCTCCTGCGGCATGAACCCGCACTTCGGCGATTTTGACACCTATCACATGGCCGCTTCGGCGATCGACGAGGCGATGCGAAATGCCGTCGCCGTCGGTGCCGATCCGTCTAAGATTGCCATCCTGGACAACTTCTGTTGGGGCTACACCGATCGTCCCGAAACACTCGGGTCATTGGTCCGCGCGGCGATCGCTTGTTATGACGTCGCGATCGGATTGGGGACGCCGTTTGTCAGTGGCAAAGACAGCCTGAACAATGAATTCAGCTACACCGATGCGAGCGGAGACAAGCAAACGATTTCGATCCCGCCAAGTTTGCTGATCAGTGCCATGGGACAAATCGAAGACGTCGCGACCGCGGTGACGATGGACGCGAAAGAAGCTGGCAACGTTGTCTTCTTGGTCGGTCAAACCAAGGATGAATTCGGCGGTTCGCATTACTGCCTGGTTCGCGAACTCGAAGGCGGACAGGTGCCGGTCGTTGACGTTCCGGTGGCCAAGGCGACCTTTGCGGCCGTTCACGACGCGATTCGACAACGATTGGTCCGCAGTTGCCACGATCTTTCCGAAGGCGGCTTGGCAGTTGCGGCGGTGGAAATGGCGATGGCCGGGGGACTGGGGATGCAGCTGGATCTTGCCGCCGCCGGCAAACAGATGGCGACCGATTTGTCGGAAACGCAGTGGTTGTTCAGCGAATCGAACTCACGTTTCTTGCTCGAAGTACCGGCCGAGGCGAGCGAACCGATTGCCGAGATCTTTCGCAAGCACGGTGTCACTGCCGCACAGGTAGGTACAATAACGGCAGACGGCGTGCTGTCGGTCAAGGCAGTCGACGGCGAGTCAACCTGCTTGGAAGTCACCGTCGAAAACGCCAAACAAGCCTGGAAAAAGCCACTGGATCTTCAATGATTTCTGCCAACGTGCAATCGGAAGCGAGCACGACCTGGACTGTCGTTTTATCGAAAGGACAGTCGCGAAATCCGGTTAAACGATCGCTCGAACAAGCGATCGCCGAAGCGGCCGCCCAAATCGAGGGCGTGGCGGTCGTTGTCGTCCCCCACCTGTACGACTTGCCCAAAGGCGGCGAGTCGTTGACGACACTTGGCGAGATCGAATCGAACCTGATTGTCGCTTCCTGGATCTTTCCACGCGCCGCCCATTGGGTTCTCGATCGTAACGGCGTCCGCGGACAGTTCGTTGCCGTCGAAGACGAAGAGGAAGACGACAGCGAGGAATCGCCCGCCGCCACATCAGAATCCGATGTCGACCGAGTCACCGAGCTCTATCCGCGGCCCGATCGCGAAATCCACTGCATCGACCTTAAGACCGACGAGGACGCCGAGCACTTCATCAATCTCGTTCGCCAAATCGTCCAAGGCGAGTTAGATCCAAATTCAAATGGCGGCGAAGAACGATCGTTGCCGATCGTCGGAGGCAAGCTGGTTCAGGTCGATGAAACGACGTCGCGCCGCTGGTATCCGGTGATCGACTTCAGCCGTTGCACCAATTGCATGGAGTGCGTCGACTTTTGCTTGTTCGGTGTTTACGGAGTTGACCAAGCCGAAACGATCTTGGTCGAGCAGCCTGACAACTGCCGCAAAGGATGCCCGGCATGCAGTCGGGTCTGCCCAGAAAATGCGATCATTTTTCCCCAGCACAAAGCGCCCGCCATCGCCGGTGCCGACGTCGGCGGGGAAGAAGGATTCAAGATTGACCTTTCGAAATTGTTCGGCGCCCCCGACGGTAGCGATGACGCGATCGCGACGGCGGCTCGGGAACGTGACGAACAGCTACTGCTGTCCGGGCGCGAGGCAGTTGGGATCGACGACCAACTAAAGCGTCGCCAACAAGACATGACTCAAAAACCAAAAGATGAACTCGATGAGTTGATCGATTCGCTCGACGCACTCGATCTCTAATTCACCGGGTGTGCATCCCACCAGCCCGGGCCGTGTTTTTTATGATTCGAGCTGTTTGATCCGCTCTTCTAGCTCGTCGATACGCGACGTCACCGCGTCCAGTCGCGAAATCAGTTGATCGATCGCATCCTTTTGCTCAGCCGGAACGGCGGATGATTTCGCGGACTGCTTCTCGACACGGGCCTCCAAGTACTGACGCTCTTCGTGCGGATAGAGCTTGTGTGCGAACGTTTGGCCGCGTCCGGGAGGGCTGAGGGCCTCGACGAGGTCTTTTTCGATCAACGAATCGAGGACCGACTTGACCGCATTTAGGTCGGCTAAGTTGTACATCCGTGAGGCCCGCGTTCGAAGTTCTCCTTGCGTTTGGGGACCGCGCAGAAGCAACTCTGTGAACACCGCCGCTTGTGGATTATCCAGATTCAACCAGTCATAGGCGGCATGCCTGAACTTGTTGACTCGACCGCTGCCTTGAATCTCACGTGCCGCCCCATGCTCACGCAATTCATCCAACGCCAGCAGCACGTCGTTTTCATCGAGCGACATCTGCGGGGATCGGTTGGATTTTTGATTGCAACCACTGATCAATGCGGCCACGGTCATCGGATAGTTGTCCGGTGTCGTTTTCGCTTTTTCAACCAACACGCCCAGGACACGACGGGCATTGGCAGACAGGGGAACGATCGGGTTGGTTTCTTCGCCTTCGGACATCGGAGCAAAAATAAGAGGAATCTGATAACGGAAACGCCAGGGATGAATGCCAGCCGACGGCGCTAGCCACGGGCCATGGAGCGAGCCGAGCATGCCGTCCACGGACCTTCAAAGAACACACATCAGTGCGACGTCTCAAGTATACCCGCGTCGCGGCGAACCGGTTAGCCGCTGTGCGTCATGCGACCTTAGCAAATGCCGAATGGTCAGCCAAAGTACCGATTTAGAAACTCTTTGCGATCGCCCTCTTCGGCGGCGAATTGGACCATCGCATACAAGCGTTGTTGATCGCGGCGTTTCTTTTCCGCCAGCACATCTTCGTCCTGCAAACGCGGTGGCAAATCGGCAACCACGTCATAACACGCCGGTGGATGCGGACCGGCGACGACACCATGTCGATCAAGCATCGAGAGGGCCGTCGCCAAACGATGGTCGTACTTGCTGCGTCGCTGAAGCTGACCGTTAATCCAATCAAAGCCATAAGCATGGCACTGTTCGGGATGCTCGGCCAACAACTGATAGAGCCGAGTGTAGAACGCGGCGTCGGGGTTGGACCATTCGATGAACTGCATCTGTGTCATCAAGTCCTCCTGGGCATACATCCAAACACAACGACTGGGTGCCCCGTCGCGACCGGCGCGACCGATTTCCTGATAATAGGCTTCGATCGATCCCGGCGTTTCGGCATGCACGACGATGCGAATATCCTGCTTGTCGATTCCCATGCCAAAGGCATTGGTTGCCAGAACAAGATCACGATCGCCCGACATGAATTCATCTTGGACGTTTCGCCGGACGTGCCTCGGCAAGTCGCCGTGATAGCAGACGTGATCGATGCCTCGAGAAAGCAGGTGATCGCTGAATCGTTGCAGCGTTTTGATCAAGGAAAAGTAAACGATCACGCTGCCGCCGCCAAAGTCGGGATCCGCAACGATCGACGGCAGCTTTTCTAGCTTCTCCGACTCATCGAATACCGGCTCGACATCCAGGTGAAGATTTGGACGGTCGATGCCTTCGTGGAACAATCGAATCTCGTTGGGATCGATACCCATCTGGCGATAAATGTCTTTCCGACATTCGCTTGTCGCCGTCGCGGTCAACGCAATCGTGGTCGGCTCTCCAAGCCGCTCGCGAATTTCGGCGATTCGAGTGTAGTCGGGGCGAAAATCATGCCCCCATTGGCTGACACAGTGGGCTTCATCGATCGCCAACAAGTTGACGTCTCGTTTACCAATCGCTTCGAGAAATTCTTGCTTCCGAAAACGTTCCGGGGTGACATAAAGGATCTGGTAGTCGCCGGCGGAAAGTCGTTCGTATCGGTCCGTGCGGCGTTGGCGATCGAGTGACGAATTGATGAAGGTTGCATCAATACCACGACTGGTGAGCGACTGGGCCTGATCTTGCATGAGCGCAATCAGTGGGGAGAGCACCAGTGTTAGCGAACGCGGTTGCTGCTCGGATTGGATCAATGCCGGGATTTGATAACAGATCGACTTGCCCATTCCGGTGGGCATCACCACCATCGCATGGTTTCCGGTCAATACATGATCGATGATCGCGCCTTGGCTGGGGCGAAAGCTGTCGTAGCCGAAGTAGCGCTGAAGCTGTTGAATTGGTGTCGTGGTACTCATGGCGGCATTGTCGCGTGCGTGCGACGAAGCGAAACCCCACGGCCCCGGTGATCTGTGCCTGCGATAAGGATGCTTGCGACCGCTGTTGCAGTCCAATCAGCACTTCCTTTCCGCGGTGGGGGGGAAGCCCAGTCGGTGAATTACGCCACAGTTTTGCATCGGCGTAGAGGATCGTTCATATTGTTCACACGGTTCGGCCGTCATCGATGGCTGGATCTCATCCTAGGCTGAATCAACAGTGACGCATCGCGAACAGACGACAACGGGAAGAAGCCATCGTGAAAGACGAATCAACGATTGAATTTCAAGAAGTCCAGGGAGGGGGCGGAGACACGGAACTGACGCCACCGGAATTGTTCGCGGCGAACTTGATCGAGTGGGCGTTGGAGCGACACGTGAGCGACCTGTTTGTTTCCGATGTTGACGGGGCCGTCATCATCACCGTCAGACGACTCGGGAAAATCGAACCCGTCCGTCGTTTCGCCAGTACGTACGGGCATCGCCTGCAAGGCCATTTACGAGTTCTCGCGGGCGCGGACGCGGGCGAGTCAGTTCGTCCTACCGAAGGGCGCGGAGTGATCACAACGCCCGACGGATCGACCGCGCATCTACGACTCAGTAGCGTCCCGACGATCTTTGGCCAAGACGTCGCGATTCGACTATTTGATCCCACGCGTGGTCGCAGGCGGATCGATCAGTTGGGGATGGATCAAACCGATGTCGATGCGATCGAGTCGTTGGTTCGCCGAAAAAGCGGTTTGATTCTTGTCACCGGTCCGGTTGCCAGCGGAAAAAGTAGCACGCTGTATGCGATGTTGGATTATCTCAACGACGGCAGCAAGAAGATTCATACGATCGAAGACCCGGTCGAACATCCAATCTCCGGTGTCATGCAATCGCAAGTCAACACGCGAGCAAGGATGGACTTTGCGGATCTTTTAACCGCCGTCTTACGCCACAGCCCTGACGTGATCATGATCGGCGAAGTGCGTGATAGCCAAACCGCCCGCGCGGCGATCCGCGCCGGCGCAAGCGGTCAACTTGTACTCGCCACCGTGCATTCAAAGAGCGCCGCCGAAGCGATCGAGATGATGCTGCAATACGAAACCGATCACAAGTTCTTGTCCAGTTCGTTAAGCGGGGTGATCAACCAACGATTGATTCGTCGACTCTGTACCGAGTGCCGCAAGGTGGTCGATGTCGAAGATGAAATCGAAGTCCCCGATCGCCTTCGGTCTCGGATGGACGGTCACAAACCGGTTTTGTATCGCAGCCAAAAGTGCGGTGGCTGCCACGAGGGAGGCTATGACAACCTGATCTCACTTCCTGAAATCATGTTGGTCGATGCTCAAATCGAAGATGCGATCAGCAACCGGGCGACGGCGATGGAAATCGAATCAATCTCGATCCAAAATGGAATGCTTAAGCTACCCGAGGTGGCGCTCAGCTACGTCCTTCGCGGGCTGACGTCGATTGAGGAAGTCAACCAGGTGCTCAACGACCCGATCCTCGCTTCACTAGCACGCAAGTGGTCACGTTCTGACACGATCGCCGAATCAGGATCGAAGTAGCGATTCAACCGACGTAGAAAGGTGTGTTCGCCTCTGTCGCCGATCGAATCATCGCCCGTCGGCTTCGTGTTTCGTCAACATTGCAAATTTGGATCAGCCGATTGGCGTAGCCACGGTTTCGGTGCAATCACTGTGCTAACGCACGTCCACTGACGAGTCGAACTCGGGCATTTGATCTCGCTAACGCACGAGGCCCGAAGCGACGCTGTTAGCTGCCGACGTAACGATCGACCAGCGATCGGGCACGAGCGATTTCATCGGTCCCACTTACAATCACTCGACCATCGCGGAAGAGTGTCAATTGTGTCGTCGCGTCAATTTGCAATCGAACAAAGAAACGGGTTTGCTGCGTCGCACCGGCTTTGTCCCAACGTTTCGCCAACGCGGCTAGGTCAACGATGCGAGGCTCGACCGGGGTGATTTGAATCGCATTGCGACCGCACAGCTCGGTTTCTGTTTGCGATCGTTGTTGTCCGTGTAAAAACTCAAATCGTCTTTGTCGACAGGCCACGCAAGTCGGTGCGGCGTCTTCGGTCAAACTCACACGCCGCGTCCGGTTGTGCCAGAAATCGATCGAGACCACGTCTTGGCTAATTGCATCGTGGTTACCGGTCAGCCATTTGATCGCTTCGGTGACTTGCAGACTTGCGATCGCGTGCGTTGCCGAGCCAAGGACGCCGGCGGTATCACAGGTCTCGACGGCATCGGGCGGCGGAGGCTGTGGGACGAGGCATCGAAAGCAGGGGCGGCCAGCACCGTCAAACAGCCGCACCTGTCCGCTCGCACCGACGCAGCCACCGTGAACCCACGCCGTTCCTGTCGCCAGGGCCCAATCGTTCAGCAAAAACCGGACCTGAAAGTTGTCCGTCGCGTCGACCACCAAATCGACTCCGGCGAGCAGCGATTCGATGTTGTCCGCTCGCACGTCCACCACAAGTGGTCGCAATTCGACGGTGTCATTGATTTCGGCCAAACGGGTCGCAGCGGCTTCTGCCTTGCTTGTTCCGGCAGAAGCATCGGCACCATCGAACAATGATTGCCGCTGCAGATTACTCCACTCGACAATGTCACGATCAATGATTCGAATCCTTCCTGCACCCGCGCGGCAGAGCAGTTCGGCCGCAACCGTTCCCAGTGCACCGCAACCGAGGACGGCGACGTCGGATTGCCGCAGCCGCCGTTGGCCGTCTTCGCCAATCGGGGCAAATTGCTGTTGTCGACAGTAGCGGTCATTGGAAGGCTGGTCGTGCAAAGGCTGGCCGTTCGTGGGCATGACAGTCAATGTATGACAGAAACAATGTGCGAAAAAACAATGAATGACAAAACCGAATAGGGCGTGATGATCAACTTGCAAACCCTCACGGCGCGGGCGGAGCTCCTTCGGCGGACCCGCCACTTTTTTGATCGACATGGATTCAGCGAAGTTCAGCCGCCTTGCTTATCACGTGACTGTGTCGTCGATGCATACTTGGATCCTATTTCGATTCCGACGGATCGGCTAGGCGTCTCTGACACAAGGTTGTCGGCGAATTATTTCCTGCAGACGTCTCCCGAATCAGCGATGAAACGCTTGCTTGCCGCCGGAGCCCCGTCAATCTATTCACTCGGTCCAGTCTTCCGGGGCGGCGAACTGGGCGACCATCACAACCTCGAATTCACCATGCTGGAATGGTACGAGGTCAACGGCGATTACGAATCGGCACTGCAGCTCACGGCCGAATATGTCTGCGAGATGCTGGCGGTCGATCAAGTCGGACGTGTCAGCTACCGAGATGCGTTTTTGAACGCAGTAGCGATCGACCCGCTGGAGGCGTCCGATGGCGAAGTGATCGCGTTAGCCGAGCAGCTTCTCCCCGACTGGTCGCCAACCTCAGCCGGCCGCTCGCATGCCGATCGCGATGACGCACTTGACATCATCTTGTCGCAAAAGGTCTCGGCTACGTTGGGAGCGAAGCACCCCCAGCTATTGATTGACTATCCGTTATCGCAAGCGGCATTGGCGAAGCCATCGGGTAATGATCCCCGCTGTGCGTGCCGGTTCGAATTATTTGTCGGTGGCGTCGAGCTTGCCAATGGCTATGACGAGTTGCTTGATGCCGACGAACTTCAGGAGCGGTACCGAATCAACAACGAAAAACGTGTTGCAGTCGGGAAGTCGCCGCTGGCGATTGAAACGAGCTTGATTGCGGCGATGCGGCAGGGGCTGCCCCCATGCAGCGGCGTCGCATTGGGGTTCGACCGGCTAATGATGGTGATGACCGAATCGCCGGCTTTGTCCGATGTCATCCCGTTACCTTTTTGGGAAGCGTAATAACTCAACTGTTCACCACAAGCGTGCTTCAAGTCCCATTGGGCCGCGAAAATGCGGTGATTCTACTCCTTCGAATGCGGCCAGCGGTTACAATAGAAGCGTCTCAAAACGAATAGGAGGAGGCCCAATGAGTGATGCGATCACGCAAAGCAATACCGGGATTCCGGCAGTGTCAGCGCAAGGGGAGTCGTGGCAGATGCAACAGAAACGCAGCGGGCGTTTGGGAGTCAACGCCGCCTTCCTCCAAGAAATCAAAGACGACAACCGCCAGTTAAAAACGGATTGGGATCGGCTGGTCCCCATGTTGGCCCATCCCGAAACAGCCCTGAATCACTGGAATGAGATTGTCGCCGCCCTGGCGGAATTGCGTGACCAGCTTGCCATCCACTTTTCGCTCGAAGAGGCCTACGGTTACTTTGACGATGCGATCGATGTGGCCCCGCACCTAAGTGTCGAAGCTGAATCGTTAAAAGGCCAGCACACCGCACTGTTTGCCCAGATTCGCGACTTAGCTGATCAATTCGCCGAAGCCGACCTGAAACGCGACGGTCAAGTTGAAAAACTATTGCGGAAATTCGACGCCTTTCAGGCCGAATTTCAGACGCACGAAGAGTCCGAATTGAAGCTGATTCTCGATTCCTTTGGTGACGACATCGGCGTCGGCGACTGAATCCAGATTTGTGGCGGCAACATCGAGCCAATCGAGGCTCAGACGTCTCGCGAAAAGCCTGGAAAAATGCTAGAATCCGGCTTCTAATAGCAGCCCTTCGGGCCTTGCCCGAAGGTGGCAATTCCCCGGAGGTGCGATGATGTTTTTCCGCCTCCTTGATAGGGTTCTATGAGCGACGCCTCCTCCCCAGAACCGGCCGATTCTGAACCAATTGATTCGACTCCCGCACTGAGCGCCACCCCGGCGGCGAACGAGGAGTACACCGACGAGGATCTCAAGCACCTCTCCGACCTCGATCACGTTCGAAAACGCCCCGGGATGTATATCGGCGATACCTCCACTCGCGGTCTGCATCACCTTGTCTACGAAGTCGTCGACAACTCGATCGACGAGGCGATGGCGGGATTCGCGAGTAAGGTTTCGGTGACCGTACACACCGACGGAAGCGTGACGGTCGAAGATGACGGCCGCGGTATCCCTGTCACCCAGCACAAAGAACTGTCTGCCGAGATGGGCCGCGAAGTCAGCACGCTCGAGGGCGTGATGACGGTATTGAAATTCGGCGGCAAGTTCGAGAAAGGCGCCTACCAAACCTCCGGTGGTTTGCACGGCGTCGGCGTCACGGTGGTGAATTTCCTCAGCCAATGGGCCGAAACCGAAGTCAGCCGAGATGGCTTTACGTGGAGCCAGGAATACGAGCGTGGCGTCGCGACCGGCCCCGTCGTCAAGGGCCGTGAGACGAGCAAGACCGGCACGAAAACCACCTTCAAAGCTGACTCGCAAATCTTTTCCGTTACCAAGTACAGCTTTGACACGCTGAACAAACGACTGCAGGAACTGGCGTTCCTTAATAGCGGCGTACGGATCACGTTCTTAGATGAACGCAACGGCGAAGGCGGCGACTTTCGCTACGAACGTGGTATCACCGAATTTGTCGAACACCTTAACCGCGCCAGCGATGCATTGCATGCCGATGTGATCTCCATCGTCGGCGAGAAAGAAGGGTGCCAGTACGAGATCGCACTTCAGTACAGCACCGAGTACACCGAAAACGTCCAGTCCTACGTCAACAACATCCACACCATCGAAGGCGGAACGCACGTTAGCGGTTTCCGATCGGCATTGACGCGGACGTTGAATAATTACGGCAAGAAAGAAAACCTGCTGAAGAATGCCGCACTCAACGGTGACGACATCCGTGAAGGGATCACGGCAGTCATCAGTGTTCGAGTCCCACATCCTCAGTTCGAAGGACAAACGAAGACAAAGCTGGGCAATAGCGAAGTCGACGGGATCATCGCCGCCGGCGTCGGTGAACAACTCGCGAAGTACCTCGAAGAAAACCCCCGAACTGCCAAGGCAATCGTTCGCAAAGGCTTGCTCGCGTCGGAAGCCCGTGAAGCCGCTCGCAAAGCAAAGGATCTGCTGCGAAAACGAAAAGACGCCCTCGGGGGCGGCGGCCTGCCTGGCAAGCTTCGCGATTGCATCAGCAAAGAGATGGAGCGGTGTGAGCTTTACCTAGTCGAAGGTGACTCGGCGGGTGGATCCGCCGAAGGTGGGCGGATGCGCGATTACCAAGCCATCCTGCCACTTCGCGGTAAGATCATCAACGCGTACAAGAGCCGCGAAGACAAGGTCCTGGCAAACGAAGAAGTTCGCTCGATGATTCAAGCCATCGGGACTGGTATCGGTAACGACCAAGACATTTCCAAACGTCGCTACAACAAGATTGTGGTGATGACTGACGCCGACGTCGATGGAAGCCACATTCGCACGTTGCTACTGTGTTTCTTCTATCGCCAAATGTACCAATTGGTCGCCGACGGGCATGTCTATGTGGCACAACCGCCGTTGTTCCGTGTGACCCAAGGCCGCAACCGGTACTACGTTCAAACCGAAGAAGAAATGAAGGGCCAATTGCTCGACCGCGGTTTGAATGACACCGTCTTCGAAGCCGAAGACGGTCGTCGCGTCGAAGGCGATCAGATGCGAAAGCTGTGCTCGTCGCTTGCTTCGATGGAAGACGCAATCTTGGCACTCGAACGTCGCGGCGTTTCGCTACGGGTTCATGCGCAACGCCTTGACCCGGTGTCGAACAAATTACCCGCGTGGTTGCTGACGTACGGGAACGAAGAACATTGGTTCCAAAGTACCGACGAAGTTCAGGAACACCTGACCGCGAACCAACTGATCCTCGATGACGAAGCCCGCGCCGAGGAAACCGAAGGCGAAGGCGCATCGGCTGAAACAGAAGAAGCAAAGCCCGAAGAACAAAAGCAGATCGCGCACTTGGCCGAATTGCACGAAGTCCGCACGATCAATAGTGGCTTGAAAGAAATCGCCGTCATCGGGTTCTCAATCGATGACCTGATTCCCGCCGATCGGACCGGACTGACGACGCCACGATTCGAACTCGTTCGTGGAGAAGACACTCGGCGACCGCTCGACGACCTTCGTGAGCTGCTGCCCGAAGTGCGTGCGGCCGGTGAAAAGGGTCTGCAAGTGACTCGCTTTAAGGGACTGGGCGAAATGAACGCCGAGGAGCTTCGTGAGACAACGCTGGACCCAACCAACCGAACGCTGGTCAAGGTGAACATGAAAGACGCCGGAGCGGCGGACGAAATGTTCCGACTGCTGATGGGCGATAAGGTCGAACCACGTCGCGAATTTATCGAAAAACACGCCCTCGACGTGCGAAATCTCGACGTCTAAGACCACACGCGATTGCCGCGGGCCTCGATCGCTGCGGGGCTCGCCCGCTACCCGTTTTCGGTAGAAGTGGCCCGACAACAACGCGATCGGACGACGGCATTTGCTTGGTCGCATTTTCCGATTCGCGCTGGCGCGATACGCAGCTGCGCCGTCGGCCGGCACCGCTCCCTAACACGTTATTGCCGACGAGCTTCGTCGAGCATGCTCACCATCTCGGCACTGACCAACGCCGAGGGCAACGCGTAGGTAACGACACGCCCGGCGCGGGCGATATTGACGCCGATTATATTACCATCGGAATCGAGGATCGGCCCGCCGCATTGATTGGGCGCCAGAACCGTGTCGTGCTGAATCACCTGATCAAACCCGCTCAGACGGGCGTTGCGTGGGCCGTTGACCTTTGCATCGTTTTGCGACTCCATTAGCACGGTTTGATCACGCATGCGAGCATCCAATTCCAACGTGTCGTCACCACGCATGATGGTCAGCTTGACTACCTCGCCCGGATAGAACCGGCCCAGTGTCGTGATCGCCGACTTTGATCCCGACATTTGCTGGCCATTAATTTTTAGAATCCGATCACCATCCTGGAGTCCGGCATCGGACGCGCCACTGCTGGGATACACCGTTTGAACGATCGGTGGTTCAGTACTGCCGTCATAAAACGTTACCCCCAAGCGACCACGGTGCCCCACATGTCGGGCGCGAACGCCAAGCGTTCCCAGCCCCAATGCGTATCCGTCACGGTCGGGTGTGATGACGAAGCTGCCCGTCGGTGGTTCCACACTCGCAAAATTTGCAGGCTTGATATCCCAGGTTTCAGGTTCGCTGCCGTCAAGTTTAAGCAGCGCCAAATCGTTGGCCGGACGGACCGCGGACACGCGGGCGGGGACTTTTTTCCCACTGGGAACGCGGACTGAAATCGGCGCCGCACTCAGTTCACTGTATTTGGTCACCGCGTAGCCGTCGGCGCTGACGATGGTGCCAAGGGCAACGATGCGTCCACCGGAAAAAACTTGTATCACCGATTGGTCGACACGCTCGGAGAGTGGTCGGACCAATCGCATCATCGCGGCACTGTCACGCGAAGCAATTTCGGGGCGACGTGCGAATAGGCCTTGCAGCCATGATTCCTGTCCCGAAAGCGATGTGGTATCGACGACCAAGCAAGCGATCGCCAAACATCCTGTCGCTAGCCAACTCCGGCCAATGCGACGAACCAGCGTTTCCTGATGAGGATGATCCATAACTTAAAATAGGAGCGAGCGAACGAAAATGTTGAATGCAAAAAGGATGGATGATCGCGTGGCAAACAGCTCTGCTAATCGCCGCTGCGACCGATCTCGACCGATATTCGAATCGTCGAACCGTTGCGCCGAAGCAGGATCGGAACCCGCTCGCCGGGCATGGTATCGGCGACCGCTTTGCGAAGCGATTCGAAATCAGAAATTGTTTTTTCGCCGAATTCGATAATCACGTCGCCGACTTCAATTCCGCTTTTCTCGGCCGGTGAGTTGGGGGAAACATAGTTGATGGTTGCCAGCGGATCTGATTTTTTCCCAGTCACGCCGAGGGTCGGCTTGAAGTTTGGCAGGTGTCCCCAAGCCTCGCCTTTGGCCATCCGCTCCCATGATGTGTCGTAGTGATCGATTGGCACGTGCAAGTTATCCGCCACGTCATTTCCGATGCGGCTGTGGACGGCTACCAGTTCGCCGGCAAGATTGAAGAGGGGGCCGCCGCTATCGCCACCGATCAATGCACAATCGGTCCGGATCACGTTTGGTTCGACATCCAGCAGCCGACCGACACGAACCACCGGTCCGCGTGAGGCGTCATACCCACCGGGATGCCCCATCGCTACACACCACATTCCGGGGACTAGGTTATTGCTTTTCCCGAGGCTCGCATGTGGCCAAGGTTTGCCAAAATCTTGGTTCGGGTCGATTCGGATCAATCCCGCGTCGACATGTCGATTCATTCCCAACGTCGTCGCCGTCACCCGCCGCCCGTCGCTCAACGTTATCACCGCCCGTTTTCCGGGTCGCATCGCGACATGTGCCGCAGTGACGATGTATCCGTTGCTAGTGATCAGCACCCCACAGCCCTGAGCGGCCCCGATCCGGACGCTCACCGTGCACTTCGCCGCGCGTTCGGCGACAAGCCGATGCTGGTCTTCCATCCGCCGCAGGATCTCCAGCGAATCCGGCGTTCCACCGATCCGCAGCAATTCCTCAAGTTCCGCAGGGACGGGAACGCGTGTGCCTTCGGCGGGAATCTTGCGAGCAACATAGGCGTTTGGGCGCGCCGAAGAAACGTCCTGCTGCTCGAAGTCCGGCTGACCAAATCCAGGACGGATCGGTCCCGGAATCGTTTGAGCCACCGCGCTGGCAGGACAAGTCATCAAAACGACGCCGCACAACAATGCACCACAAAAAATCGCGGCCGGCGAAGCGCCATCGCTTCGCAACACCACCGAAGCCAACCGAGCCACCGAAGCCGACCGAGCATTGTGAGCATGGCGTTCGCAATTCAATGGGTTCCCTCTCAATTCGTTCCCTCGTCTAATTGACAGATTCTAGGTCAACGGTGCGGTGCGTGCGTGGCGTCCCATTGTAGCCGGGAAGCGATCAAAGGCGAAAATGTGATGGAAAATGGTGTCCGTGCCCACCAAAAGGACGTCCTAGTGGTAGGGACAGGCTACCTGGGCAATCGGGTGGCCCAACTGTCGCAACGGCTAGGGTACCGTGTCTTCGCGACAACCCGCCGTTTAAACCGATTGGACGAGCTAAAAGGGCGGGGATTCCACCCAATTTTGCTCGATTGGAACGATTCACGGATGTTTGAAGGGGCAGGAATTGTGTCTGCGGAGTCAAGCTCGCGCGATGATTCCAGTCAGGTTGCCGACGCGGTCTCGCTGATCGACCAGTCGTTTTCGCCGGAATTAAGAGTCCTCGTCGCGGTCAGCTACGACTCCCAATCGCCGTACTCGCGGTATGAGTCGCAGGTCCTGGGGCTGCGCCGGTTACTGCGATTTCTTCCCGAAGACGCCCGCATCAGCTACGTCAGCACGACCGGCGTCTACCATCAAACCGACGGAGTGTGGGTCGATGAAACTTCGACAACCCGTCCGTCACGCGAAGCCGCTCGGGTGCATCTACAGGCCGAACAAGAACTTCATCGCCGGCGTCCCAGCGGCATGAACCTTGTGTTACGTCTGGCCGGAATTTACGGTCCTGGGAGGGTTCCCCGCGTAGCCGATGTGGTGTCAAAGGTTCCAATCGCGACGGTTCCAGATAGCTATGTCAATTTGATCCACGTCGAGGACGCGGCGCGTGCATGCGTTCGCTCGTGGGACTATTGGGATGAAACAGCCGATCGCAGCCCATCGATGCAGCGGCGGTTATTTTTGGTGGCCGACGATCGGCCAGTTACCCGCGGGGACTTTTATCGCCACGTCGCTCGGCTCTCCGGGGTCCCGGAACCGGAGTTTGTGGCCCCCGATTCCCAGACCACGCCACGGCGGCGAGCCGAAACGAATAAGCGGATTTGTAACGCCAAGATGAGACGCCACCTAATTCAGAAATTGAATTACCCCGACTACCGCGAAGGTCTGGTAAGTGCATTGCATTGACCGCTACACTGACCGGTCAGTCCGGACTTGAGTCCCCCCGACCAGGACGGACCTCGTCCCCGCGCAATCCGGTGGTCTACATCGTCGGCGGTCATGAATCCACCCGATTGCGATAGCCTACGGGCTTCTTGTGGCCAGTTGTTTACCGCAACGTTGACTATCAATCTAAATCTGATGCTTGAACGAAATCCAATCTTTCCCGGAATCATTGAACTGAACTTCCAAGCCCGAGAAGTTCTGGGGTGCAACGTCTACTTGATCTACGACGCCAACGAATGGGCGTTGGTTGACATCGGTTATGAAGAAACCGTCGATGAATTTGTCGATATCATTCGGCAGCTCGATTTCCCGCTCTCGCAGTGCAAGACATTGATCGCCACCCACGCCGATGTCGACCACATCCAAGGCCTCGCGAAACTGAAGTCGATCTTAAAGACCACCGTTACCGCCCACCCCCATGCCGTTCGGCCGCTTGCCGAAGGTGATCCGTTGTGGACGCTAGCGGAGATCGAGGCTCAAAACCTAAAGCTCGAAATGCCGAAAGTCGACGTCGAGCACCAAGTCGACAATGGCGACATCATCAAAGTCGGCAATCTTGAAATCGAAGTCTGGCACACTCCAGGTCACACGAACAGCCAGCTCGCATTTCGCATCGGTGACGTGCTCCTAAGCGGCGACAACATTTATCGCGACGGTTGTATCGGCGCAATTGATGCCCATCACGGTAGCGACATCAAAGCATTCATTAAATCACTCGAACGGATTCGTGACAGTGACGTCAAATGGCTTGCCCCCAGTCACGGGCCGATCTTTGCGAACGACCGCGATTTCATGAATCGCACCATCGATCGAGTGCGAGGCTACTTGCACATGGCCGACTTCGGAACACTCGCCGAATCGTGGCCGCTAATGGACCAGTGGGACGACGAAGTCGCCGAAGGGAAGTTACCCGAAGGTCTATCCGGCTGACGTCAACCGACGTCGATGAGGCAATTGTCCTGCGCGTTTTCGCCTGCTCGGCTTGGCCTATCCGGGGATCGTTAGCCGGTCCAGCCGAAAGAAACGATCACATCGTCGGGTTGAGCGGGCAATCGTTCGATCGTCCCCCCGACCGAATCAATAGCGGCACAGCGATCAAGGTCAGCACCGTAGCCTGCGGCGAGAAGATTTCGTCCGCCAAGTGAATCACGAAGCGTTTCGCCGAGCGGAATACCGGAATCGTTGACTTGCCGCCACGCCGCCCAGGCAAGCCTGGCCGAATCATCGAGAACGATTCGTTCATCGTCGGTGCCGCCAAAGCGATCGATCATCGCACCGGCAAGCAACACGTCTTCGCGACTGATTTGCTTTTCCGTTCCCGCGCAAACGATCAATACGTCGTCTTCGTTTTGAAGGCTTTCGATGGTGTCACCCAGATTCAAGAACGACACCGTCAACAGACGTTTCGCATGTTTGACCGATGCGATCGCACGCGTCCCATTCGTGGTCGTCATCAAGACTTCGCGATCGGCGACGACCTCGGCGGAGTACTCGGCGGGCGAGTTACCGAGATCAAATCCGTCGATCGGCACACACGATCGTTCGCCGCAAAGCAGCGGTATGGAAGCCTGTTGTTGGGCCGCTTGCTGGGCCAGATGACGTGCGATTGCGATCTCGCCACACGTGCTAATCTTTGCCGCACCATTGCGGCCCGCAGTCGCCATGACACTGGTCGCGCGCAACACATCGATTACGACGGCACAGGGCAGCCGAATGACGGAACGGCCATCGTCACCGCGATACTTTTCAGTGATCAGTGATGGCAAAAAGGCGACCGATAGATTCTTGGGCATTAAACCATCCGCATTGATTTCCAGCGGCCACCGAGAAAGCGAATCACCATGGTGACAGCCAGGGTCCAGATCCACGCGGTGATCACCCACCACCATAAGTACAAGGAGTTCTGCCCGTCATCAAGCACCATTCCGGTGCCGACCGCGGCCACGCTGACGATCGCGCCAGCGAGTAGAACGAACCAGGTATCACCGGCGCCCTTGAGTGCCGCCGCGATGATCAATTGGACCGCATCAAACACCACGTAAGCGGATACGAACCCGAGCAATGTCCCTGCGATGACAATCGCCGATTCGGATTGCCCGTCGGCTTTGCCAAGTCGGTAGAGCGAAAGCAACCAATCGCCGCCGGCTTGGTAAGCAACCACCCACATCAACGAATACGCCAACGAAATTAACAATGCCGCCACGGTAGTTCTCGCTGCGAACGCGGGGCCGTTTTGAAGCAGATGCCGTCCGGCCAAAACCGACGTGGCAATCGCGACGCCAACCAAAGGGATGAATGCAATCATGTTGAAATTGATCGCCATCGTTGTCGCCCGGAGCGGCATGTCGCCCATTTGGCCGATCTTCAGCACGATGATCGTGAACGCGCTCGCTTCGGTGAGATACATCAACCCACTCGGAAGACTAAAATAAACAAAGTTCCAAAGAACCTGCCAATCCAAGCACAGTCCGGTGTCTAGGCCGTATCGTTTGCGATAGTCCTTCCGGAACAAAATCGCGGCATAGCAAACGACCTTGAACCAAAACGCCAGGACGCTGCCGATCGCCGCCCCGGTGATCCCGAGCGCCGGGAATCCGGCATAGCCAAAGATCAGCAGCACGTCCAAGACGACGTTCAATAAGCCGCTCGCGACCGACACCCACATGATGACCGAAGTGCGTTCGGTACCACTAAAAAAACCACTGAGCGCCGACTCGATCACCAAGCCCAACCCGCCCAACATCAGCCAACGCAAGTAGGTCGTTTCGGCCGGGATTAGCGTCGGATCTTGGCCCGCCATTGTAAATAAGCCTTCGGCGAAGAATCCCGCGAAGACGAACCAAGGCGATGTGATCAATGCGATCCAAATCGACTGCCAAAGCAATCGTCCGATCTTTTGTTCTTCGTTGTTGCCGATGAGTTGACCGATCACCGCACCGGTCATCGATGCGGCGCCGACGGGAACACAGACCAGCACCCAAAATAAATTGCCGCCCGCCATCGACGCGCTCATCGAGACGCCGTCATAAAACATCAATAGCGTGCGGTCGGCGAACAGCACGATCGAAAACATACCGGTGCTGACCATCAACGGTAGTGCTACACGAAACACCTCCATCGCCGCTCCGAAGAGTGTCGTCGGCGCGGGCAAGTTGTTTCGGTCCAACAGCGGTTGTGATTCGGCGGCCGGTTCCTCGCGATCGATCGAATCCTCGCCCCCGAGGGCAGGCGACGGTTTCATCGGCGACACGGCGAGGTGGTCAGCATTGGTCACGGAAATCGGCCTGGAAAAGCTTTGGCGATCACCACCGCGGCGAGCATGCCCATGAACAAGCCACCGATGTGCGCCCCATTGGCGATGTGATCAAGGAAGAAAATACAAATCACCAAATAGCCGAGCAAAAAGGCGACGTTGGAGGGAGAGATATCGATCGGGTAACTATTCGACAGCATCGGTCGGATCCATAGGTAGCCGAACAGTCCGATCACCCCGCCAGACGCGCCGATCGACGAATGAGATCCGGCCAAGCCGTGCAAGATCGGTGGCAACGCACTTTCCGGTGGCAGCGAAACTTGAAAAAGCGTCCCCACAATCGCGCTCGCAATGAATAGCACCGCTAAGAACACGCTGCCTTCGATCCGCTCGATCGCTGAACCAAGAAAGAACAAGGCCATCATGTTGAAAGCCAAGTGGAATGTGTTGCCGTGAAGGAAAATAGGAGTCACCAATCGCCAGACTTCACCCTTCTTGATCGAGGCATAGGGATCGCCGTCGATCAGATAGTCACTCGGTTCGACAAAGGTCAATGCATTACGGAGCGTTTCTTCGCTGGAAGGTTCACCCGGAATTAGCGAACGCTGTGGACGGTCAAAGCCAGTCGAAAAACTAGCCAACACCGAAAGCACGATGATCGTGATCACGACCGGGATCGTTTGCTGGCGAGCTCCGATCCGCGACAGGCCACCACCGGACATTCCACCGGGAGTCCGATGCTGGACTTTTTTGACCAATTGTTTTTTTCGCTGCGCGTCCGACGCTTTCTTTTTACGCAAAGATTCCGCTTCGCTGGCGACCCGAAATTTCTCCGCATCCGGGTCGGCACGAAAGGCCGCCAATTCTTCGCGAGCCCGGTCGACCTGCTCTTCGTCGCGAATCCACAAGTGGCATTGGTAGTCACCAGCGGCGACCTCGCCGTTCGTGTTGTCGCCAGTTTGGGGGCCCGATTCCGTTGTTTTTTCGATGTCGAGATTGCACTCGATCGACTGGGTAAACAAATAGTCGGTAAAACGGCGGGCTTTGGTAGGATCCGAAAGGGTGCCAATCCGGCGCATGGAATTTGGTTACTAAGGGAGGAAAAACGGGCCACTGGAGGGGCTTCGCGGGGAGAGACTCGCAAAAACAGCAGACTTGAACGCCCGTTTTGTCGAAAATCACCCGCGTGGCATTTGTCGATCAGACTTGCCGCAGCCGGGCCTCTGCTGAATACTATGACGGGTAGTTAATTCGGTCGCCATGCGATCTGCCGGAAAGAAGCGGAAACCGCTTCACGGTGACTACACTAACAACGAACTATTCGATTCGTCCACATAACCCAGGTGACGCCCCAATGGCAGTCAAATTGAGCGAACGCGCCGCTCAGGAAGTTGAGCGGTTCCGCAAGGAACATGATTTCGGTGACGATATGGTCCTCCGTATTGAAGTCGCTGGCGGAGGATGCAGCGGATTCGAATACAAGTTGAACTTTGACGACAAGTTTGACGAGACCGCAGATTCGAAATACGAAAGCTTCGGTGTTGCCGTCGTCGTCGACAAGAAAAGCGCCCTGTACCTCGATGGAACAACCGTCGATTGGTACGAAAGCCTGGAAAAGCAAGGCTTCACGTTCGAAAACCCCAATGCCGTGAAAACCTGCGGCTGCGGTAGTTCGTTCCAAGCCTGATTTCAGGCTCAGATACGTGCTGAGTGAGACGCTGATCGGCGGTGCCAACGAGCACTGCCGATAGCCGCCCCCATCAGCCGCAGAGCGTTAGCTCACGGTTCCCCCACTGCTTCGTCAGAATCTGAAATTAGGATTAGCCGATCGGCGTTAGCCGCGGTTTCGGTGCAACAACCGGGGCTAACGCCCGTCGGCTGATATGCCGACCCCGAACATTTGGTTGACACCGAGCCCTAATCCGCCCCCATCAGCCGCAGAGCGCTAGCTCGCGGTTCCCCAACCATCAGCCGCAGAGCGTTAGCTCACGGTTCGCGTTCGCCGCGGTTCCCCCGCCATCAGCCGTTCCTCCGGCGGTGATCGCCGCGAACGGGCTTTCTCTGACGCGCGCCCCCAGCACGCAGGCCCCCCCTCTCCCTGAAAAGGCCTCTGTCGTGATCGCTCGGATTCTGATCGGGTGCATTCGAGGCTACCAGAGCTACGTCAGTCCGCTCTTTCCCCCCCGCTGCAGATTCCGGCCGACGTGCAGTCAATATGCGGTCGAGGCGATTCGTAATTGCGGCCCCTTGCGAGGGACCTGGTATGCGATCGTGCGAATTTTGAAGTGCCATCCCTTGCACCCAGGTGGCGAAGATCCCGCACCGCAGGGACGCCAAACCGGCAAGGATGGCGGCAACTGAGACCTCACATCGCTCGAAACCGTCGTTTGGGCGAAGCGAATTGGGGAGTCGAAAAAGTCGATCGAGGGCGGTTTTTTCGGGGATTTTGAGATCCCATCGTCTCTGCACATGATGGAAGCGGTAAATCTGCTTCCAGTCACCGTCTGCGTTCCCTCAGCCGGAACAATTTCGCGGTTTCTGCGTCCAACTAACGCTTGTCAAAAGGTAGCGGTTGTGACGGATTTCCTCAGTCCGACCGTAGTCGATTGCCGAATGCCCCAAGAGTAGCTAGCGCGTCGTTGAAAAAAAACGTCCTAGTAACTTTCCTGGAGTGATTCGCGAAGCGTCGATCTCCGGCCCAATTGCCGACGAATTTCACCGAACTTGGTTAACCATGATGTCTAAAGGTCGCACCCTGTCTGCCCGCCGCAACCAACTTCTTCGCTCACTCGGCGAACTTTTGGGCCCCGGGAAAGAACAGCGTCCGCGTCGAAGAGGTCAACGCTTGGTCCTCGAGGGATTAGAGCGTCGTCAACTGCTCGCCGGAGATGTAACCGGGATCGGCGACGCATTGATGGGACCGATCGATACGCGAGTCGCGGCGGCAGAGTCAACCGCGGTCGTCACTTCAACATTGACCACGACCACGGAAGCAGAAGGCGAAGCGGCTCCCGATCTGGTTCAATTCGCCAAAGACTTAGCCGCCGCCGACGTGAAGTTCTATGGTGCCTACTGGTGCCCGGCTTGTTCGGAACAGAAAGCACTCTTCGAAGACGGCGAGCAATACTTGCCGTTCATCGAAGTGACGAATCCCGACCGCACCATCGGCCAGGTCGGGATCGACAACAATATCACCGCCTATCCGACCTGGGAGTTCCCCGACAACAGTCGCGAAACGGGTGTGCTGACACTCCAGCAACTAAGCGACCGCAGCGGAGTTGCAATCCCAACGAGTGAAGACCCAACGTTCGCAGAGATCGGTGACCAAACGGTCTTGATCGGATCGCCATTTCATATCCCCGTCGATGCTTACGATCCGAACGGTGGCCCGCTAACGGTGACGGTGTCGGTTGCCGACAGCAATCTGCTCGATGCGACGGTCTTGAGCGGTAACCGTTCGATTCGAATTGATATGGAAACGTACGGGGACATGGTGTTCGAACTGTTCGAACAGCGAGCCCCCGACGCTACCGGACGAATCATCGAACTCGCCGAAGCTGATTTTTATGACGACATCATCTTTCACCGCGTGGTCAACAACTTTGTGATCCAAGGTGGGGACCCAACCGGAACGGGATCCGGCGGATCAACCCTCGGAGATTTCGACGACGACTTCCATCCGGAACTTCAACACAATCGATCGGGGGTGTTGTCATTTGCCAAGTCGTCTGACGACACCAATGATTCACAGTTCTTTGTCACCGAGGTCCCAACCCGGTTTTTGGATTTCAACCATAGTGTGTTCGGTCAATTGATCGAAGGCGACGATGTTCGTGAAGCGATCAGCAATCACGAAGTCAACGGCTCCAGCCGACCCACGACGGACATCACGATCAACACGATTGAAGTGTTTAACGACACCGAAAACTCATTGATCATGCTTAACCCCGTCGGTAACGCGGTCGGCTCGACTAACGTCACCGTCACCGTCACCGACGGCGATGGCAATACTCACAGTGAAACATTCCAAGTCGACGTCAACAACGATAGCGAGAACAGTCAACCTTACTTAAGCAACGAAGTCACCACCGAAGCCGAATACAACGCCGACGAAGACGCGACGCTCCAATTGGTTAGCATCGACATCGAGGGTGATCCGGTAACCTATTCGGCGTCGGTTATCTCGAGCGGCACCGGTGCGACCGCGACGGTTAGTCAAAGCGGTTTATTGACCGTGACGCCCGCGCAAGGATTCACCGGGGTGGTCGAAGTCACCGCCCGAGTCCAGCCCGGTCCCGGCGTGACAGGACACAGCTCAAGCGACCACGACAACCAAGTCTATCAATTCAATTTTGTCGCCGATGCCGCTCCGTCGGCTCCGTCCGCTGTTGACCTTCTGGCGGCGAGCGATAGCGGTTCAAGTGATAGTGATAACATCACCAATGCCGCGACGTTGTCGTTCACGATCGAAGGCGTGACCGACGGGGCCTTTGTCGAATTGGTCAACACTCAAACCAACGCCGTGCTAGGGACGGCCACGGCCAGTGGAACAACGGCAACGATCACGACCAATAACTTCCCCGCCCTCGGGGATGGGGTCTACAACATCGCCGCACGTCAAACGATCGAAAGCACCGCAAGTGCGCTTTCGCCGACGTTGCAGGTCACCTATGACGCGACCGCTCCCGCCTCGGTCGTTGCCAGTGCGAACACCAGCGGTAACGTCGGTCGCCAGTACTTATCGGATTTGATCAGCGCCGAAGAAGGCGCGATTACCTACGCGTTGACCCAAGCGCCGTCGGGTGCCAATATCGATTCCGGATCAGGCGTGATCACCTGGACTCCCGTCACCGGTGATATTGGCGATAACGTATTTACGGTCCAGACGACCGATGTGGCGGGAAATCAAACGACTGAAAACTTCACCGTCGCGATCGCCGATGAACCGTCCGCCGAGGTCAAGTTGGTTGCCCGTGACACCGACGGCAACATTATCACCAGCCTCGAAGTCGGACAGGAATTTGTCCTCGAACTCGTTGGCGTGGACGCCCGAAACGCCTTCGATCGAGCCGGGGTCTTTGGAGCCTATGCGGATATCCTATTCGATTCGACCATCGTCCGGCCCGTCAGCGGATCTACGATCGAATACGTGGGCAATTTCCAACTCGGACCAACCGGAACATTTTTGACCGGTTTGATCGATGAACTGGGTGCCTCGTCGACGACAATCACCGCGACCAACCAAGTCGAATCGGTCATCGCCCGCGTACAGATGGAAGCCGTCGGCAGCGGAACGGTTAACATCCGCAGCGAAGAAGCAGACGGTACCGAACAGGTTTTGCTTTACGGGCAAGATGACAACGTGCCGGCCGAAGATGTCTTTTATGGGACAGTCAGCTTGACGGTCGGATTGACGTTTACGCTGAACGACGACACGGCCACGGTAGACGAAGATTCCGGTGCGACGATCATCGATGTGCTCGACAACGACACCGTCAGTGGCAGCGATTCGTTGAGCATCGTTTCGGTGACACAGCCCACCGAAGGCGGCACCGTCGTTAACAACAACGGTGTTCTTCAATTCACACCCGCGGCGGACTTCAACGGGACAACGGAGTTCACGTACCGAGCCGGAACCAGTTCCGGGGCACAAGCCACCGCGACGGTGACGGTGACCGTCAATGCCGTCAACGATCCTCCGACAGGTGTCGACGACTCGTTTAATATCGATGCAAATTCGTCGAACAACACACTGGACGTACTGGCCAACGATTCGATCGATCCTGACTCCGGTGAAACGTTAACCGTGACCGCGGTTAGTTCAACTTCCGACGGCGGTACCGTGACGATCGCGTCTGGCGGAACGGGTTTGAATTACACTCCGCCGGCCAATTTCACCGGATCAGAGACATTTACGTACACGTTAAGCGACGGAACCGCGACGACCGAAGTATCGGTCACCGTGTTGGTCGCGTCGGCGGACACGCCGCCAACCGCTGCCGACGATGCCTTCAACATCAACGAAGATATCGCCGAAGCAACCTATGACATTCTGGCCAACGACCAACGTGATACTGACAACCAATCGTTCGTCATCGATAGCGTTGGCACGCCAAGCGAAGGCGGGACGGCTCGCATCAGCAGCGATGGGACGACGTTCTTTTACGAACCCGCCGATGATTTCTTTGGCACCGAAACGGTCACATATATCATCCGTGACACCGGCGGCGGGCTGGCAACCGCGACCGTGACGTTTACCATCGCCGGCGTGAATGACGCGCCGCCGGTGTTGACCGATACCGTGCAAATTAGTCAAACCGATTCCCCGCAGATCGTTCTGCGGATCGCGGATCTTCCTGATAACGTCGATGGGTCCGGAGAAACACTGACGTTTACCAACTTGGGAACTCCGACCAACGGCGGCACCGTTGCGATCGATTCATCGGGCAACATCACCTATGAACCGTCGAGCGATTCGTTCGCCGGAACCGACACCTTCACGTACTCTGTTTCCGACGGCACGACGACCAGCAGCGGAACACTAACCGTCCAAGTCGAGAACTTTAACGAACGAGACATTCGTGTAAATTTCAGTGGCAACCAAGCCCTCTCGGTACTGAGTAGTATTCGTTTGGTTGGCACCGATGCGTTGGGCAACGATGTCAGTCAAGGTGCGATCCTAGATGGCAACAACACGCTCCTGTTTGGTGACGTTTTGCCGGGTGAATACCGCATCGAAGTGCCTGCGGTTCCGTTCTATCTCGGTGCCGAAGAAGCTCAGACCATCAATGTGTCGAGTGCCCCGACTGACGGAGACACGTCCGTAGAAGCGACGATGGGCCGACTGAAAGCACGCTACCTGTCGGTTCGCGACTGGTTGCGATCGGCCCCATCACAGTCGGCTTATGTCGTCGTTCAACCGGGTGAATCAGCCGTGTCGACGGAGCTTTCAGAGGCGGCTTCACAGTCGATCGTTGATCCCGAAATCTCATTGAATTCAAGTGCGACCGCCCTGACGATCACCGGAAAGAACAGCGCGGATGAAGATGTCACTGCAACCGTGCCAACGTCACGAACCGACTTGGTTCAAGAACGCGGACGCGTCGGTGACTTGCGGCTGTACCGGGTCAACGTGGATGACGCCGTTTTGAACTACACCGAAGTCGCATCGTCATCGGCCAGTGACACATCGATTGCGGTCTCCGGATCCGGTGAAGCGGAAAGTGTTGCAAGCCTATCAACTGCCGACGCGGATTCATCGACCGGCTTGAACGCGTCGAGCGAAGCGGAAGGCGAACCGGTCGCCCCATCGTCGAGTGACTTGATCACCGAAGAATCGTCGTCAGCTGCTACGGCAACGCAGACGCCGGCGGAGACAAACACGTCTTCCGACTCGGAAGAATCGTCCGAAAGCTTGTCGACGGTCGGAGATGCCGAAGCCGAGGCGGCGGCCTCACGAGCCTCACGATTGGCCGGTTTGACCAGCCGGTTCTTCCGCCGAGGTCGCTAATCACGACGTTTTAGGAATTATTCGCAGGAAAAACTTTCAGCGATTCTGCGACGGTCGTGTCTCGAATTGATTCTCGAAAAACGTCTAAAAACTCGCTAAACAGCGGGTTTTTGGCGTGTCGAAGGCGAAAAACCGGCCGAATCCGGGGTTTTTAGGCTGTTTTTGGCCTTGATTCGGCCAGCGGCATCATCGGTGAAGGTACAGTTTCGCCGGGCCGCGGTTGGAAATACCCCGTAATTCGCGGGTTTTTTCGACGATGCCGGGTTGCAACAACTCTCGGCGACGCATAACACTTGGCCCCGTCAGAAACGCACGGGATCATCATTCCCGCTCTAACCCTTCCTGCATAAGCAATCAGAAAAGGTTCTCGCAAATGGCTAAAGCTCCGCCTAAAGCTCCCACTAAGACTCAAATGATCGCCAACATCGCTGAGTCGACCGAATTGTCGAAGAAAGATGTGGCAGCGGTCTTCGACGCATTGACTGAAGAAATCGCACGTGAGATGGGCCGCAGCGGCTCGGGCCAATTCACTCTCCCAGGACTTTGCAAAATCCAACGCAAAGACGTTCCCGCAAAACCCAAACGTAAGGGACGTAACCCTGCCGACGGTTCGGAAATCTGGTTGAAGCCCAAGCCCGCCAGCAAGAAGGTCGTCATCCGACCGCTCAAGGGCCTCAAAGAAATGATCTAAGCAAACGCTTGGATCCAATGAACGATCGAGACGCGGCATGCCAGGTATCTGGGATGCCGTTTCTTTTTGCGCGTCGTTGCGAATACTGCGTCAACATTCGTAGCGAGGGTCAGCGGGATAGGATCGGCCACGGTTTCCGGACATTAACCGGGGCTATCGCCCAATCGGCTGATGAGACGAATCCGATCACCAGATCGAGACGAAGCACTAGCGGCGAATCAGTTGCTTCAGTTCGTCCAGCGCGCGAGAGATTTCTTCCGGCGTCACGACGCTTTGCCCGCCATATCGAGTTTGAATAAAGGCATGGGTGAGCACCGCAAACGGTGGAAACTTTGTCCCCAATCGGGACGCAAATTCGTCGGGCGTTTCAAAGTCCTGGCGGTCAAACCCAACGCGACGCAGCAGTTTTAACGCATCGGAATAAAACTGGATCGCGATTGTCGGTCGCAATGGTTTCCGTTTCCATCGGAAATGCCATTTGAATCCGCGCAAGCGAACCTTGGACAAAACCATCACCGCGGCAACGACGCCGGTCACGCTCAGAAAACTCACTAACCAACGCCGATTGAATTGAAATCCTGGGGCATCACTGTCCGGCGAAAACTGGCTCAAGTTGCGTTTCATCTGCCGCAGAAAGATGTCATAGCTGGACTTTATCTGTTCAAGTTGTTGTGGATCTTGGAATGTTTCATCCTGGCGATCACGGTCCATGTCGACAACATAATCTTCCCAAAAGTTGTTGGCCAAGTTCATCAGCCCTTGAGCACCGGTGCGGTCTTGATGTTGCAAGAACAGGCTGGCCGCCGGCGTCGGATCGAGACGCAACCAATACCAGTCGGCCGGACGAGCTCCCGCCGGTAGTGCCGATCGAGGAAGCTCGTCGGCATCGATTAATGCTTCGACCCAAGCGTGTGCATGTTGTTGACGGGCGATGTAATAACCGCCTACTTGATTGAATTCATCGGTTCGGTAGCCAACGACCACACGACAAGGAATCCCCGCCGACCGTAACATCATCGCCAGCGCCGCAGAGAAATATTGGCAGTGACCACGGCGGTCGAGGGAGAGAAACTGTTCGATCGGGTCGACGTTCTTAATCGGTTCGGCGGTCAGATCGAGCGTGTATTGAAACTGCTGGTCGGTCGCCAAGAAATATGCGAACTCTTTTGCCAAACGCGCTGCCGATCGTTCGTCGGGAGGGACGGTCATGATGATCCTGTCGGCGAGCTGGCTGGCCGTAGGGACCTGTCGCCGGTCGAATGTCAACAGTTGTTGTTGGTACTTGCGGATCGGGTTGATGTTGCCTGACCGACTCGAACTCTTAAACAAATTTATGACTTGGTCTCTAATCGACCGGCGTGGCATCGGAGCCGGCCGCGGAATCAGCGCCGATTGAATCCCGTTGTGAAATGCATGGGTTTCGAAACGGTAGGACATTGCCGGGTAGGGAGGGCTATCGGAATCTCTTGTGAGCGTCCAACGATCGATCGTGTGCATCACGTCTGGCTGGGACTGCTTGCCGTGATAGGGCGCGATCGCGAACAGTGCCGGCCGTGACATCGACTCACAAGTGATCTCCACGTCTACCTTGTCGTAACGTTTCTGATCGTCTGGATCGGACGATTCATAGCCAGCCGGAAGTCGGCTACGGATCGTCGCCGGGGACTTCGTCGCGATCCATTTTGCGATCGGGCGTCCACTGGAATGATCGACAACGTATTTTTCCAGAACTTTCCCGCGAAGATACAACCCATGCTGTAACTGATACGGATCTCCCGTACGCGTGTTGGTAAGCTTCACTTTCAACGCACGTTTGGAATTTTGCATCACACGGCCTAGTTGCTCCAAGCGGATCTCATCGGAAAAACCAACCATCGCGGGACCGCCGAGTGCCGAACGTCCCGAGTCAATCCGCCTCGGTAACAAATAAAAGAAGGTCAACGCGACCAGGCAAACCGCCGGCCCCGCGATAATCAGCGGAAGTCGGGCCCAATTTCGCACCGACTGATCCACCGATTCGGCCGTCATCGAAGTGGTGATTGTGACACGCGAATCATCATTTTTGCGAGTACGAAACAACTCCATGACTTTAGAGACCACTTTGTGCCATCGCGTCGACGGCTCGGGGTCTTGGCTCACGGGAAGGTGGGATTCGATGTTCTCGGAGATCGTGACTAGCCCGAGCAAACAGAGGGCGTTTGCGCCGATGATTGAAATCGGCAGAACCATCAAACCAAACTCGATCGCATCGTTGAAAATCGCAGCAACGACCAGTTCAAGCAAACAGAAGACGGCTAGCTGTTCGAGTATTCGACGCGTCTTGCGCTGCATCATCAAGATGCCCTGGACGAGCACCAACAACAACGCGACCGACACCATTTGCAATTGGCCACGCTGTTCCAGCAACCAAAAATCCTGAATGCAATATGCCGCCGAAGCCCCCATCGCTAAGTAGCCGGCTAACTGTGGCAATGCGATCAAACGGAGATAATCGACAAACAGAAACCCGAATACCGCGAAGAACACCGACAGCAAGGCGATCTCGTTGGCTCCTTGTCCCAACCCCAGGACTACTCCGCCCGCTGCCGAAAGCACAGCAAAATGAAAATGCAAACGGTTACGAGCCGTCGGCAACGATGCCAATGGCAAACGCGAATGCGGTTCGGATGCGATAGAGTTACCGTTCACGGTTGGTCGGTCAAACAAGAAAGGTTCATCAGGTGAGTGGCCAAAACCAGTTGCTCCGAAAGCCGATTAAAGAAGGCGCCCCACTTCGGGCTGCCCCCTACGGTTTTTCGTCGGATCTTGAAAATCAACATACCGTTGAACTTCGGGAGATTCGATGCACAGCCAGCTTAATCGTCCGCCGCGGGCAAGCTGATGCCAGTCGGGCATAGTCGCGGCGGCCGCGGTTGCTTGCCGACCGCCGGCCTTCGAATGCAAACGCATCACATCTTTCAAACGACGATGGCTCACAATGACAAGATCCTGGCGGGCGAGCTGCGAACCGACCGCACTAATTGCTCTCATCAGCCGATCGGACCGATTCGATCGATCCGACTGGCCAGGTACAATTGGCTCGGCAATCGCAAGTCGTTCGAGTAGCCGGTGATTGTCACTCCCTTTGGAGTAGTGAAGTGAATCCTGACTTGTGAACGTGGTCAAGCCATCGGAAACAAGCAGGCTCGTCGGAATGCCTGCCTGGCCGAGTTCGACAATCAAAGTCGCCGCGAGCGACAACAGGTCTTCGAAGTTATCCGTAGCATCGGTTTCCGTCGCCGGGCCATCGACCACACAACAAATCCGGTGTTGGTGTCGTTGTTCAAACTGGCGGACCGCGGGTTCACCAATGCGTGCCGTGGTGCGCCAATGAATGTGGCGGATGTGATCTCCCGATTGCCAAGGCCGTAGACCATAAAAGTCGCCCTGGTAACTGGTGCCTGATGTCGAGCGATCTCCGTCGCCTCCCGGACGTGGCGGCAATAACCGCTGCCATCGCCCCCGCAGCGTCAGCAGACGAGGGTAAACAAACAGGGACTGTTGGCTGTTCATGACCACACGTTCGCTAACCGTCAACGCGAATGGAAACGTCGTCGAGGCGATCGTTGGGCCAATGCGAAAGACGCCGCGATTCTGGAATCGGCATTCGGCACCGGTCAATCCGGTTTGCTCCGAATCCACGGTGCCGATCGCGGCATGGATCGTGTATTGGTCCTCGTCATCATCGCCGTCGGCCGGTACCAATACTTCTTCGATTTGAACAAAAGCAGCGGGAATGAAGCGAGAGCGATTCTTGACCAAGTACCCCACCTCGATCGCTTCACCGACATGACCGCCGGCGATCGGCCGACGTGTTACCGAGACACGTCGAATGGATGCATGGGCACAACGCCACTGAACGATGACGACGCTGACCAACAGGCCAGCCAACAGCAAAAGCAAATTGAAACCACGCAGCGAACCGCCGATGATCGCAAAGAGGGCGACGAACAAAAAATGCAAACCCAATCGTGTTAATCGATCGCGGTAGCGGATGCGATTCGCGACCGCACGTATTTTTCCCCCTGAACCTGCGGTGCCAACGTCACGTCGAGATGAAAGAGATCGCTCTTCGTTGGCGACGCGTCGCATATCGGGGTAAGACGTCGTCGGCATCCAGGGTTTCACGAACGGGGGTGTTGAATCAAGATGGAAGGGCGATCACGCCCCGTTTAGTTTACCCGCCTTCGACCTTGCCCGCAGCGGATCATTGATATGAAGATCCGCCTATCGAGAATGCAACGAAATGCCCAGTCCCAACTTGACCTGTGATTTCGTCGTCGTCGGTGCCGGTATCGTGGGGCTGGCGACCGCGGCAGAACTGCGAAGACGCTACCCCGATTGCAGGGTCGTCGTGGCCGAGACCGAGCGACGCGTCGCAGAACACCAAAGCGGCCACAACTCCGGCGTCCTACACAGTGGGCTTTACTACCGGCCCGGGTCGCAGCGAGCACTGACATGTCGTCGCGGCAAAACATTGATGGAAACGTTTTGCGACCAGATGAAGATTCCTTGGGAGCGATGTGGGAAGGTCGTTGTCGCAACCGACGCAGGGGAGCTCGAAGCCCTGCAACGAATTTCCGAACGCGCCGAAGCAAATGGGGTCGACTTCCGTCGTATCAACAGTGACGAACTTCGCGAACTCGAACCGCGAGCCAACGGGATCGCGGCCCTCCACGTTCCTGAAACTGGAATCGTTGACTACGCGGTTGTTTGCCGCAAGCTTGCCGAACGGATCGACCAAGACCATGGAAATCTTCGGTTGAATTCCCAAGTCGTCGCGATCGATCACCTTGGTGCCTCGATCGATGTCCGCCTGGTCGACGGCCAACGACTTTCGGCACGCCACTTGGTCAACTGTGCCGGCCTTCAGTCTGATCGCGTGGCCCGACTGGCCGGCTTGCAGACGAAGGTTCGAATCGTGCCTTTTCGTGGTGAATACTACGAACTGGCAAAGGGCAAAGAGCACTTGGTGCATAACCTGATATATCCGGTCCCGGATCCGGCATTTCCGTTTCTCGGGGTACACTTCACACGGATGATCAACGGAGGGGTTGAATGCGGCCCCAATGCGGTCCTTGCGTTTTCTCGCAAAGGCTACGACTGGACGACCTTCAGTCCACGCGACCTAATGGAAACATTTGCCTTCAAGGGATTTCGGAAGTTGGCACGCCGCCATTGGAAAACTGGAATCGGCGAGATGAACCGATCGTTACGAAAATCGGCATTTGTGACGGCCCTGCAAAAACTGATGCCCTCATTGAGCGCGGATGATTTGGTGCCCGGACGTGCCGGTGTTCGTGCACAAGCGGTTTCACAGGACGGAGATTTGATCGATGATTTTTTGATTGAGCATGGGCCCTCATCGACCCACGTCTTGAATGCACCTTCGCCGGCAGCTACCGCGTCTCTTGCCATCGCCGAAACCATCGTTGAGTCGATTCGATTGAAATAAGTCTGCTTATGTCCATTCCTGAATCAACGCATTGTTCATCGATCCATTGTGATCGCGTGACCGTGGCTTTCGGCGATCAAGTCGCAGTGTCCGATATCAGCCTGGACGTCGAACGCGGCGAAATCCTGTCGCTGATCGGACCAAGTGGCTGCGGCAAAACCACGTTGTTGCGTTCGATCGCCGGCTTAAACTCTGTGACGTCCGGCGAAGTTCGGATCACTCCCGCCGCGATCGCAAACGAAGGCCAAATCGGTTTTGTTTTCCAAAGTCCGGCGTTGTTGCCGTGGGCGACGACACTGCAAAACGTGATGCTACCCTTGCAGTTGATCGGTTACGGCAGTGATCGTACCCGCCGCGAAAAGGCGCTGGCCTCACTCGCGTCAGTCCAACTAGATCACGCGGCTGATCTACGGCCCGATGAACTTTCCGGCGGCATGCAGATGCGTGCTTCGATCGCGCGGGCCCTGGTAACAG
Organism: Roseiconus lacunae; assembly: GCF_008312935.1. Lineage (NCBI taxonomy): Bacteria > Pseudomonadati > Planctomycetota > Planctomycetia > Pirellulales > Pirellulaceae > Roseiconus > Roseiconus lacunae. The sequence goes on from NZ_VSZO01000017.1 coordinate 91,969, forward strand.
AGCCCAAAGTCTTGCTTCTCGATGAACCCTTCGCGGCGCTCGACGATATGCTCCGCAATGACCTAGGCCGGCTATTGTTGTCCTTGTGGCAGCGTCAGCGATTCACCGCTGTGATGGTGACTCATAACATCAGCGAATCCATTTTGCTGTCGACGCGAATCGCCGTGATGCGAGCTGGAGCCTTAGAGTCGGTACTGCCAAACCCGGTCGCTTGGCCGCGCAGTCCCGCGCAGATGCGAACCCAAGCGTTCGCCGAATTCTTGGGTGTGGTAAGCGATCATCTGCGAGGCCGGTCCGAAGAACAGCCCGAGCGAAGCGTAATGAGCGATGGGGGCGGTTCGTGACTCAACCTCCGCCCAACACCGATGCGTCTTCGGCGAACGATGAAAGCCCTGCCGTGGCAGCAAACAAGACACACCAAGACTTGGCGATGCGAGCCACGGCGTCTCGCCCCAAGGAGGCCAGAACGAGGAGAAGCCGGACGAAGCTCATTGGGACATGGGGGCCGGTCCTGGGGGTCGCCTGCGCGATGGCGGCGGTCTGGTCGATCGTCGTAAGAGTGTTTGGCTTGCCACGCGCACTGTTGCCCTTGCCGAGCGAAGTTGTCGAAGCGGCGTGGGCCTACCGCGTTGAACTTTGGCAAGGTTTTTTGACGACGGGATTGGCGAGTCTTGCCGGACTGATCGCCGCGATCGCGATTGGATGTTTGATTAGTGTGGCGTTTTCACAGTCACGGCGTATCCGTTTAGCGTTCTTTCCCTACGTGGTGTTTTTGCAAACAGTTCCGATCGTTGCGATCGCTCCGTTGTTGATCACGTGGAGCGGTTACGAATTTCGAACGGTGGTGATCGTGACAGTCATTGTCTGCTTGTTCCCGGTGGTCAACAGTGTGACCGCCGGACTGACGGCGGTCGATCGTGCGTGGGTCGACCTGTTTCGACTTTACGGGGCATCGCGAGCACAAACACTTGTCAAACTGCAGATCCCGACGGCGATCGAGTACCTGATTATTGGATCGAAAACCAGCAGTGGTCTTGCGGTGATCGGCGCGATCGTTGCCGAGTTCTTTGTAGGAAACGGCAGTGGCAACCAATACGATGGCCTGGGGACGTTGATGACCCACTGGCAGGGGTTCGTCAAAACAGACGCGTTGATCGCCGCCGTGTTTGCGTCGACCCTGCTGGGACTGGGGCTGTTTGCAATGGTCCAGCTTGCATCGGTAACCGTACTATCGCGTTGGATGCGGCATACGCAATCGGGGGCACTTCGCAATGACCGGACAAGTCACTGAGGCGACGGACCGGTTGCCGGATAGCTGACCAGTGTTCGTGCTCCGTCTAGACGAAATGTTCGGGTTCGGCTCATCAACCGACGGGCGTTCGCCCCAGTGGTTGCACCGAAACCGTGGCAAACGCCATGCGGGTAACCCGGTTTCTAACTTTGACGAAGCACGAATCGGCGGCTGAATCGGTAACGGATCGAACCGATGCAAACGCGATAAAGATTCGACGGCGTCTGTCCCAAGAAAAACGTTCGAGAAACGCCGGCGTTCGGTTATGATGAAGCGCGGAGCGAACGACGCTCCCACCGCAATAATGACGCTCGCGACTCGATCGTTCGCAGCGTTCGATCACCGTGTCCCTTTGACGGATTCGCAGGGACGCATCGTGCGGTGCCCACCTTAATCCTTCCGCCCCGATGACAATGCCACGTTTCGCTGTCACCCTCGCCATCGCGATGGTCGCCGTCTGGGCCTTCTGCCCGGCCCCCGTCTTTGTCGACTCAGTCTTGATCGGCTCGGTCCGCGCCGACACCGCCGTCGCCAATGATTCGCTGGATTTCAATCGTGACATCCGGCCGATCCTGTTCGGAAAATGCGTGACCTGTCACGGCCCCGACGAAGAAGAACGTGCCGCAGGGCTGCGATTGGACACTGCCGAAGGGGCCCGCGAAGACCTTGGCGGTTACGCGGCGGTGGTCCCGGGTGATCCCGACGAAAGCGAAATGCTGTTGCGGATCACGACCGATGATTCAGACATGGTGATGCCGCCAGCCGACAAAGGAAGTCCCCTCACCGAGACCGAAAAAGAACTGATTCGTCGTTGGATCTCAGAAGGTGCCGAATACGACGTCCACTGGTCTTATCGCGCTCCGAAACGTCCGAAACTTCCTCAAGTCGAGCATCAAGAATGGGCCGCTTCGGCGATCGACTACTTCACGTTAGCGATGATGGAACAGAAGGGATTGCATCCTTCGCCCCGGGCCGACCGATTCGCGATCGCTCGACGCGCCGCGCTCGACTTGACCGGGTTGCCACCGACCTGGGAGCAAGCCGAGGCGTTTGCCCGCGACACCAGCGTCCACGCATACGAAAACTATGTCGATCAGCTCCTTGCCACCCCTGCCTTCGGCGAGCGTTGGGCCCGCGTCTGGTTGGATCTGGCCCGCTACGCAGACTCGGCCGGTTACGCCGACGATCCTCCGCGAACCATCTGGGCTTACCGCGATTATGTCGTCGATGCGATTAACGCGAACCTTCCCTTTGATCAATTTACGGTCGAACAGATCGCCGGCGACCTGCTCGAAAACCCCACCGAGCGTCAGCTGATTGCCACCGCATTTCATCGAAATACGTTGACCAACAACGAGGGTGGAACCAACGACGAAGAATTTCGGAACGTTGCCGTAGTCGACCGAGTCAACACGACGATGGCGGTTTGGATGGGAACAACCATGGCTTGTGCCCAATGTCATACGCATAAGTACGATCCAATCACGCACGAAGAGTACTTCAAGTTCTTCGCGTTCTTCAACAGTACCGCCGACGCGGATCGTCGTGATGAAAGCCCGACGATTGAACTCTGGACCGAAGCGGCGAAGACGAGAAAGCAAACGCTTGTCGATACCATCACTCAGCTCGAATCAGACTACGCCCAAGACTCGCCCGATTTCGAATCAGAGTTCGCCGCCTGGACCGATACGGTTGTCGAGCCCACCGAGTGGACCCCACTAAAACCTAGCCACGTCGAGTCGTCACGGATGATCGATGTCGACGACGACGGATGGATGAACGCGAATGGCGATAAACCGGACAAAGATGACTACGAGTTGACGATTCCCGTCGAACGAGGCGATCTAACGGCACTGCGGTTAGAGATTTCGCCGAAGCAAACGTCCAACTTCGTCCTCTCTCAAATCACCGCCACATGGACCCCCGGTGAGGAGTCGGCAGGCACGGCCTTGCCGATCACGTTTTCGTTCGCCAACGCCGATTTCGAACAAAAAGGGTTCCCGGCAGCCTCCGCGATCGGCGACAAGGTCGACGCGAATCGTGGCTGGGCGATTTCACCAAAGATGTCGAAGGAGCATCAGCTTGAACTGTTGCTTAGTACTCGCTTCGGTGACCAACCCGGCACGCTGCGAGTGACGCTTAAACAACAGTCAAAGTACGCCAAGCACTTGCTCGACGTGTTCCGCTTGACTGCCTCACGCGATGCCAATGCCGCTTCTTGGATTAAACTACCGGCCAACGTTCGACAGATCGCCTCAACAGCGATCGACCGACGCTCGGACGAAGAAACCGATCAGCTTCGCGAGTACTTTCGATCGATCGCTCCTTCGCTTGCTCCGATCAGAAAGCAGCTTCAACAAGCTCGCGGCGAACTGGCAAAATTGAAGCCAATCACTACGGTCCCGGTGATGCGAGAGTTGCCGGAATCCAAACGCCGAACGACAAAGATTCAAATCCGCGGAAACTATCAAACGACCGGACAAACCGTTGACGTGGGGGTGCCGGATGTCTTTCATGAATTGGAAACCGAAGGGCGTCCGACACGGTTGGATCTGGCCAAATGGCTGGTGGCTCCCGAAAACCCGCTCACCGCCCGCGTGATCGTCAACCGACACTGGGAACAGCTATTTGGGATCGGTTTGGTGGAAACGAGCGAGGAGTTCGGTTCGCAAGGCGAGCTGCCATCCCACCCGATGTTACTCGACTGGTTAGCCGTCGATTTAATCGAAAATGGCTGGGACATTAAACGGCTGCTGAAACAGATCGTGATGAGTGAGACGTATCGGCAAAGCAGCATGACGACGTCCGAAGCGGTCGCGATTGACCCGGCCAATCGTTGGCTCGCGAGGGGACCACGATTCAGGATCTCTGCAGAAATGGTTCGAGACCAAGCCCTGTTCGTCAGTGGACTGCTCGTCAACAAAGTTTCCGGGCCGCCTGCCAAGCCACCCCAACCGGCGATGGGCCTGAAGGCTGCCTTTGGTTCGGCCACGGACTGGCAGACCAGTCAGGGCGAAGATCGTTTTCGGCGTGGACTGTATACCACCTGGCGTCGTAGCAACCCTTATCCGTCGATGGCTCAATTCGATGCGCCTAATCGCGAAGTTTGCACCGTTCGGCGGATTCGTACAAACACGCCGCTGCAAGCACTCGTGACGTTGAATGATCCTGTTTACGTTGAAGCCGCCCAGTCACTCGCACGTCGCTGCCTGAAGGCCTCGACCGATCCACGCCAGCGGATCGAGTGGCTGTTCGAGCAAACATTGATTCGCAAGCCGACAGATGCCGAAATCAGTCGCTTGCTGGACTTGGTCAACCATGTATGGCAACGTTATCAAAGCGATCATGATGCCGCGATTCAAATGGCAACCGAACCACTGGGGCCACTGCCAAAGGACGCCGATGCCGCCGAATACGCGACCTGGACGGTGGTCGGCAACGTGATGCTAAACCTGGACGAATTGTTGATGAAACGGTAAGGAAGACGACGTCATGAATCCATTGCTCCGACAAATACAAACTCAAACTCGACGGCACTTCTTTCGCCAATCGACCACCGGGTTGGGATCGATCGCCCTCTCGTCATTGCTCGCCCAGGACACGTCTGCGGTGGGTACCGCGGGCGACCTAAATACCGATGCCCAAAACGTCGGCCAGACCCCGGCGGTCGACAATCCGCTCGCCCCACGCTTGCCACACTTTGCGGCCAAGGCGAAGCGTGTGATCTACTTGCACATGACTGGATCGCCGCCAAACCTTGATCTGTTCGATTACAAACCTGAATTGATCAAGCGTAGCGACCAAGAATGTCCCGATGAATTTTTGGCCGGCCGCGAGTTCGCGTTCACCAGCGGGACGCCGAAACTGATGGGATCACCTCGTCAATGGAAACAGGTCGGCGACGCGGGAATGTGGATGTCCGATGCGGTCCCACACTTTCATTCGATCGCCGATGAGATGTGCATGGTGCATTCGGTCTACACCGACCAATTCAACCACGCACCGGCCGAACTTTTGGTCTACACCGGTTCGCCGCGAAGCGGACGCCCCTCGATGGGTTCTTGGGTGACCTATGGGCTAGGAAGCGAAAATGAAAACCTGCCCGGTTTCGTCGTGTTAATCTCAAGTGGGGTTCAACCCAACGGCGGAAAAAACTCGTTCGGTAGCGGTTTCTTACCATCGGTCTATCAAGGCGTCCAATGCCGATCCAAAGGCGATCCGGTCCTCTATTCGTCTGATCCCGTGGGGATGCCACGAGACGTTCGACGATCAACACTCGACGCCCTCGCAGATTTGAATCGATTACAGATCGACCAGATGGGTCACCCCGAAACGCTAACGCGGATCGCGCAGTACGAACTCGCGTTTCGGATGCAAACGTCGGTTCCAGAGGTAATGGATATCTCGGCGGAACCTCAGACGATCCTGGATGAATACGGTGCCAAACCAGGCGAATCCAGCTTGGCAAACAACTGTCTGCTTGCGCGGCGTCTGGTCGAATCCGGTGTCCGATTCGTCCAGCTATTCGACTGGGGTTGGGACTTTCATGGGACCGGTGCCGACACCGGGCTGACCGATGGCTTGACGAAGAAGTGTGCGTCAATGGACCGACCCGTCGCGGCGTTAATCAAAGACTTGAAACGCCGTGGACTGCTCGACGATACGCTGGTCGTTTGGGGAGGTGAGTTCGGACGTACGCCGTTTCGCGAAGGCCGAACCGCGAAAAGCAAAATTTTGGGACGCGACCACTATCCCGATGCATTCACCATGTGGATGGCCGGGGGCGGAATCAAACCGGGGTACGAATACGGACGTTCCGATGAACTCGGTTTCAGCGTGGCAGAGAACCCGGTGCACGTTCATGATTTGCAAGCGACGATTTTGCATCAATTGGGATTCGATCACGAACGATTGACGTACCGATTTCAAGGACGTGACTTCCGTTTGACCGACGTGCACGGCCATGTCGTCAAAGATCTATTGGCTTAGTGACACGGTCTCGTTGATCGTTACCGGGTGGGCTGTTTCAGGAAGTGGGTTCGTCGCTTAAGCTTTCCGGTCGGGGCTTGGACGTTTTCTTCCCGTCTTTCTCGCACAGATCGCATGACCGACTTCGATGTTTTCAATGGTGACGCCGATGGCATTTGCGCCCTCCACCAACTCCGCTTGGCCGAACCTCGGCAGTCGGAACTGATCACCGGAGTCAAACGTGACATCAATCTCGTTCGGCGGATTGCCGCTAAACCGGGTGATCGTGTGACGGTGCTCGATGTTTCACTCGACAAGAACCGTGACGAACTGGGGCGTGTTCTCGGCGAGGGGGCAAGCGTTCAATATTTTGACCATCACTTCGCAGGCGAGATCCCCCAGTCCGATCGCTTGGAAGCCCACATCGATACCGCCGGAGATGTCTGCACCGGCTTGCTAGTTAGCCGGTATTTAAAGGACGCGTTTCTGCCGTGGGCGGTGACGGCGTTGTTCGGAGACAACCTTCACGACGCCGCGCGAGCCGCTGCCGAACCGTTGGGGCTGTCCGACGAACAACTCGCCAAACTGGAACGACTCGGAACGCTGATGAACTACAACGGCTACGGAAGCACGATTGACGATCTGTACTTCCCGCCCGACCAGCTTTATCAAAAGGTCGAACCTTATAGCGACCCATTCGAGTTTATTGAAACGGATGCCGCGTTCGAGACCTTGGCCGATGGCTTTGAAGACGACATGAAGCGGGCGGAATCCGTCGAACCCGTGTTGGAAACCGACTCCTGTGCCGCATTCGTATTTCCTTGCGAATCATTTTCTCGGCGAGTCAGCGGCGTCTACAGCAATCAACTCGCCCGATTGAATCCCGCCCGGGCACATGCACTCGCCAGCCAACTTCCCGGCGGCGGATACTTAGTTAGTGTCCGGGCTCCGCTGCAGACAAAATCGGGAGCAGACGAGCTTTGCCGCCAATTCCCGACCGGCGGCGGACGTCAAGCCGCTGCGGGAATCAACGACCTTCCTGCCGATCAACTCGATGCGTTCCTAGCGGCGATGCAAACACAATTTGCTTAGCGAAAGACGCAATTCGTCGAACCATCGCCAAGGCAAATGTGTCATTTTTAAGTGATGGCACCGTAATTGCGTTGCACGCCAGCTGTGGTGTATTCCAGCGATGCCAAATTGGCGGTCATGATCGGAGTGCGGCTTCTCTTTGTCGATCTCGCTTAATCTACGGAAGGAGCATCGCCCGGCTGAGCCTGCGACATTCCGTCCCTCGGAAGGGGTTGGCGGTCAGTTCCTAGGAAAACCATAGGCAGCGACCATAGCCAAACTATTGTGTCTGTTACCTAGTCACGAACCATCTGGAGATTTGATCGGTGCAAAGCGTCTCGCCATTGGATCTACCGCAAGTAACGGATTTCATTGAGCCCTACTTTTTCTTTTCAAATCGTGGGCTAACCGAAGTCACTTATGTCAGCCCGTCGGTGGAAAGAGTCCTCGGTTATAACCCCGCGACCCTTCCCGGTGCGTCCTACAGTGATTTCTTAGTCGGAGATGATCCGCTGAATGATGACGTCGAGGAATGCCAACGAGCGGACCTCAGCGGCGGTCGAACGATTCACGCGCTGCGAAGCGTTTTTGACCGTCACGGCAGCCGTCGCATCCTGGCGGTCAACACGGTCGGAGTTTGTGAGCGTCCCGGCGGCCCGATAGTGCGACGTCACAACATCGCCCGGGACGTCACCGAGAGTGTTGAATCGCATCGACAGTTGATGATGCGTTTACACACCTTGGATCGTGCCGCACGACAACTCAGTCCACAAGAACGTGAAGTCGCTGAATTGATCATGGAAGGAAAAATGAATCGCGACATCGCGCGTGAACTGAACGTATCGGACCGAACGGTCGAACGTCGCCGGGCGGCGATTATGAAACATCTCGATGCCGCCACGGTGTCAGAAATGGTGGCCCGATTGGTTGAACGCGAATTGCTTCGCAAGTGGACGTTCTCGGCGAGTGATGCCCAGTGGCAAACGGCCCGCAACTCGCATTTAGCCGTGACAGCCGTCGCCGGTTAACGCTTCGCTTCCGTTCAAATTAAGACTCCCCCGTAGCGGAAGCCGCCGAGGGCTTGTCGATCTGACCTTCGTGCTTCGTTCCAACTCGACTTTAGGATTAGCCGCATTCCGTTAGCCACGTTTTCGGTGCAACCACCGGGGCGAACGCCCACCGGCTGAAGACTCGGACCCGTAGCTTCAAATGAAACGAAGCTCTAGTCGCCCTTGACTGCGAAAAAACCGCGGCCGCTATCGCTACTTTCGCGCAACACAAGACGACTTGGATAGCCTCTCTGCCTACGAACAGATCAACGCTTTCGCAGCGGCAACCAATATTCCGCCCTCGCTTTCCCGACTTCGCTTGTCCCGATCAAATACGTCGACTGCCGTTTCCCAGTCCAACGATCAGACGTCGATCGCAACTCAACGCGAATTGCTTGTTGAAGCTCATAGGTTGCTGCTAATACATCGGCAATCGCAAGCTGATACCTCGCTTGCGGATAAATGGGAACCAAACGAGACTCGAACGACCAGGGTTCGAGTTTCAACCGATACCACTGATCACCCTCAGTGTCTTGCAGGTGGTCGCGGACCGAAGCCGGAAGCTTCTGCAATGCCGACTGATGGACCTCAATGATCGCACGACTGGTGTGAGGCGAGTACAGTGACCATGACGTCCAGTGGTCCCAGATTCCGACTCGTTCCGTAATCGGTGCGACCAGAATCAGACAGGCAAACACGCGTGTTCCATATGGAATGCTTTTCCAGACAAAGCCGGCAGGCGTTTGATCGGGCGCTGGGTTCGTCGAAGATGCCGATCCCTGCCCCGGGCTCTTGACGAACAGCAACCAAGCCTGGAATGCGAGCACGAGATTCCATCCCAACACGCCAAAGCTGTGATTCAGTGCCCACGGGCCAAGCAAGACAAAGAGCGTCGCGTGCATCACCATTGCGGCGATTCCGCCGACCCGCCGTGTGAACGGAACCAGCAACATGGCCCCAATCATCAATTCAGAGATCGGTAGCATGACCGCAAGTTGGGTCGCGTGCGCTGCCGGGTTGTCCAGAAAAAGCCCGAGAGGTTGCGAGACGATTTCGCGGCCAACCGTATGAACAAACTGGTAGTCTAACTTACCGGCCGCACTGTAGAGATAGATGCTTGCCGTGATCACGCTTACCCAACGGCGAGCTTCTCGCCACGGCAGACTGGCCAACAGACAACCGTAAACGATCGCTTGGTAACACCAGGGCTGCAAGCGATGCTGATCGACGATCACAAGCAGTCCGAACCCCAGAGAAACCAATCCCCAGCGCCAATCCGTGCCCGGTCGCAGCGCGTTGCACACCAGTCCAATCAGCACAAACAACGCGCCAACAAGACTGCTTAGAACTTGGGCCTGAGTGGGGAGTTTTACCAAGCCAATCGAAGGAAATGTCGTGAGAGTCAACTCACTGGGAATCCAAAGCGGATAGGTCACACCAATCAAGCCGAGCAAACCGATCGCCCAGCATCGTGAGAAAGTGCGTCCAAGGTCCGCATCTGGGGACAGCGTCGGGAGGCTATCAGAGTTCAAAGGATATGGCAGGGGGGAACGGGTGTAGAAGGTAAAACTCGGGGACGTCTGTAATCATCTTGACACCGATCTGCCAGCGTGTCAGCCACCATGTCTGGAGTGCCGATGCCGTGCAGTGGAGCCCGACAGACCATGACAGGAAAGAGGCTGCATGGGAACATGCCGGCGTCCGGGAAGCGGCTCGCCTGTTCCTACCGTGCGGTGTCGCCCGAAACACTCGCGGATAGGGTTTGATTCGAGATCTAATCTAAGTCGACGGATTGTCGAGACCAACGTCTCGGGCCGATCGACCAGTCGTCGAGCTTTCGCCCAAAGAATTGCTGGAAAATCGTGGCAAATAAAGGGCGGATGACCCGAGATTCAATTGAACGTTTTGTTGACGACGGCAGAAGAAATTGCCTGCCAGCTTTTCGTTGAACCGGCGCGTTGGTAAAACTGTGTTTTGCGAATTGGAACACGGCGCGATGTTTCAACGTGGTTTGTTTGGCTTGAAAACAAGCGGTAGCCTTCGGCCATCGTCACCGCCGCCGTACAGCAACAACCGCTTCGCAACTTCAAATTAAACGTGAAACGAATCACGGATTCGCCCCCGTAGCTCAGGGGATAGAGCACAGCTTTCCTAAAGCTGGTGTCGCAGGTTCGAATCCTGCCGGGGGTGCTGCTTCTAAGCTGGGAGGCAAATGGGAATCCGCTGTGCGAATACAGCTGGCGAACGCCGTGGTACCTCTATTGACGCACCAACCCGCAAATCGCAAGCGGCTATTCGGTCGTGTCCATCTTGATGGGGAATCTCGTTGGCCGACCAAGTCGATTGACTGCGACCAATGATTTTGTAAACGCATTGCAGAAACGGTCGATGGTCAGCGTCGGTCGGCGCAGGACTCTTCAGAAGTCTCGATGGGGTAAGAGTTCACTCATAAGTCAACATCGTCGGATCGGCGTGCGATGAGATTCTGTGAGTGTTCCTAAAAACTCGATCTCGCCAAGTCCAATCACGGCACCGGTTGTGGGTCACCAGTCGAATCCCCGTGTCGATTCGGTTTGCTAAGAGACTCGTGGATGCTCCGTTTCAACTGAGAACTCGATTGCGAGTTTTCAGCCGACAAGTGATGCCACGCTTACCGTACCGGAACCGCAGCTAACGCTGTGCGGCTTGCCCTAAAACCGAACAGGAACAAAGCGGTAGCTTGTGCGAAAGAACCATAGCACACGACGTCTGTACAGTTCAGTTGGCAATTTGTTCAGTTGGCAATCTAACTGCATCGGAGTTTGCGTTTCGCGGCACTGGTGTCGTTCGGCTTACGACCTCGCTCCAGTAGCACTCCGATTCCCCCGTCTTTATTTACTAAAGTTCACATACCCAACATCTGGTTCAAGAAATTGGGGCATTCAATTGTCGCCTCACCGGGCGTTTTCTCATCAAGGCGGGGTGATCGGATCGTCACAAGCAGATCTTCGAGGGATAATGGTGGAAAAGGCCGACTTAGCCGGGTCGATTAGCGCAAATCATGTATTATCAACTGGTCATGAAACATTACCTACTATCCCCCTCGTTACCCGAATGTAACCATGAACCAATTCCCTGTCCTAGTAACCGTGACACTCGTCTCGTGCCTACTCGGGTGTGCGACAGAGAGTGACATTACCGAGTCATTGACAGACAGTAGTGTCGCCAAAAGTTCGGGTCAGTCACGGGATCTGGAACCATCGCCGGAAATTATCCAGAAGCGAATCGAATATCGAGACGCAATGCGTCGCGTCGTTAGCATTCTTGAAGGTCGGTACTTGCAAGGAATAGATAGTATCACACCGCTTGCGGAAGCGAACGTTGAATTGGCGGAGGCGGAATTGGCGGCTGCAGTCAGCCAAGAAGAACGCGATGCAGCACTCGAAAAAATGCTGGGGCACGCCATTAAGCGTGAAGACTACGCCCGTATTACGATGGAGACTGGGGCTGGGCGCACTGACAACCTGGCGATGGCCACTGCGGGCCGGCTTAAGGTGGAGCTGATGCTGCTTGAGGAAAAACAGCGTTTAGCCACGCCTGTGTCTCCTGAGGATACAGATTAGAAATCGTCGAATCAGACGATGCACCGAAGGACCGCTTTCGTTATGCCATTAAGAAATCATGCAAATCGATCACTTAAATTTTGGTTGGTTGCACAAACCGCCGCTACCGACCGCATCGTGCCATTGCTTGGTGGTTCAGGCTAATTCCGGTGTTGTCCTGATCGACACCGGCATTGGAATGCACGATGTTGCCAATCCAGAACAACGTATCGGTGCCGAAGCCATCGACGCAGCCGGGCTCAAGTTTTCCCCCAACGTGACAGCGATCCAACAACTTCGATCGCGCGGTATCGACGCGTCCCGTGTAACTGACATTGTCCTAACACACTGCGATTCCGATCATGTGGGCGGCCGGTCTGACTTTCCCAATTCAGACGTTCATGTCTCATCCGAAGAGAAGTCCAATCTTGATTCCGGAAATCCACGTTACACACCTCGCGAATTTGGACACGGACCCAAATGGCAAACATACTCCGAGAATGACTCCAACCATCATTCATCGGACTTGCATGGACTCCTTCTGCACAGTCATATTTGGCAAAGTTGTGACAAGCAACCTGCCAATCTTCATGGTCGGGCACCATCTCCGTAATGTGCGGACGTCCTAATCTGGAATGAGGTAATTAAATGCGCGGCTTAACCATCATCTTGGCAGCTTTTGCTTTCGCCCAATTCGTAAAAGCAGATGACAACAAACAGAGCCCGCCAGATGCAGAAAAACTGCTGAAGGATGCGATTGCTTATCGTGAGAAGTTGCCGAGTTCGTATGCGGTAACTCTGCGAATGCTCAACGTCGTCCTGGATGACAAGGGGTTCATTGACAGCGACACCATTTACCTGTTTTCCGAGGAGCCAAACACAAAATACGTGGCATTCGGAATTGCGAACTCACGTGATGGTGAATTTGCTCGTAGAACCTGGGATCAAACACTTATCAGAGGACTGACGAGAGCGAGACGTATTGGCATACCTACCGGTCCATTTAAAGATCAGACGGTAGAGAATATCAATATTGATCCGAAGGAGTCAAAAACGAAGAGATTCCTGCCAGAGTTTGACCCGTTCTTTTTCGTTTTGGCTCAAGATACTGACTTTTCCTTTCGGCGAATCAACCGACGGTTTGGGAGCCATATTGATCAATGGTATACCTTTATAGAACAGAAGCCTGCCGAAAAGGGTTGCATCGAATCGGACTGGCAAGTGAATAAATTGGTGGTCAAGATATGGTTCGACCCATCACAAGGCTGGCTTCCAGTTAGGATTGACCGGCTCGGGCTTCCAGAATCGGGCAGCAACGGTGAACGTCCTACGCAATCGACGCAAAGAATTGAGTGGAAGAAGCTGGAAGTCGGTGGAGACCGCATCTGGTTGCCTGTGGAATTCAAAAGATCTGCAATCAAGAATCGAGGGAAGGTAACCGATCTAGTAGGTCGATTTTGCTGGAAAGAAACCAAAGAACGATCAGTGATCCCTAACCTGGAGGAAGAAGATTGGCGAGAAAGGTTTAGAGAAGAGTTTGATGAGCAATGGAACTGGAATTTCGAAGACTATTTAAGAGCTAATTCGTACGAAGCACAGCGAAAAAAGCGTTAGGGCGTTGGAGTGCCCCAATTAGTCAATGGGCGTTTCCAGTGGTCATTGCTCAGAAACCGTGGCGAACGCCATTCGGCTAAACCTCTCTTTTAACGCTAACGAAGCACCAGCCAGACAGTGATAGTAGTGAGGTCCCTCCTATAAAAAAACCGCGAGCCCGATAGAAAGGACTCGCGGTTGCGTTGGATCAGTCGTGTCCGAGCTTCACTAGCGAAGGTCGAATCGATCCAGATTCATAACCTTGTCCCAAGCGGCGACAAAGTCGTCGACGAACTTTTGCTCGCCTCCTTGACTCGCATAAACCTCCGAGATGGCTCGCAACTGCGAGTTGGATCCGAAGACCAAATCGACTGCGCTGGCGGTCCATTTTACGTCCCCTGTTTCACGATCCCGGCCTTGGAAGAAGTGCTCGCACACCGGCGACTTTTTCCACTCGGTGTTCATGTCCAGCAAATTGACGAAGAACGCGTTATTCAGTTTTCCGGGAGTCTCGGTAAACACTCCCAAGTCAGGGTATCCTACGTTGGTTCCCAACACTCGCATCCCGCCGACGAGGGCTGTCATTTCTGGAGCGGATAACGTCAATAATTGGGCACGATCGACCAACATCTCTTCCGCGGGACGGTCTTGATGATGCCCCAGGAAGTTTCGAAAGCCGTCTGCCTTTGGTTCAAGCACATCAAAAGATTCTGCGTCAGTCATTTCCGCGGTCGCATCGGTTCGCCCAGGCTGAAACGGTACCTCAATGTCGTGGCCGGCGTCTTTTGCGGCCTGCTCGATCGCCGCGCATCCGCCCAAAACGATCAAGTCCGCGAGCGAGACCTTCTTGTTGCCTTGCTGTGACTCGTTAAATGTTTGTTGGATCGCCTCCAGTTTGGCGAGGACTCTCTGCAATACCTCGGGCTGGTTGACGGCCCAATCTTTTTGCGGTGCCAATCGAATTCGTGCCCCGTTGGCTCCGCCACGTTTGTCGCTGCCTCGGAACGTGGATGCCGACGCCCAGGCGGTCGAGACTAATTGCGAGACCGACAAACCGGAGTTCAAAAGCTCGCCTTTCAGGCCAGCGATATCCGCTTCGTTGATTAACTCGTGGTCGACCTCAGGAATCGGGTCTTGCCAGATTTGAGGCTCAGCCGCCCAGGGACCAAGACTTCTCGATGCCGGCCCCATGTCACGGTGAGTCAGCTTGTACCAAGCTTTTGCAAACGCTTTCTCAAATTCCTCGGGATGCTCGTGGAACCGTTTCGAGATTTCGCGATAGGCCGGATCCATCTTCAGAGCCAAGTCGGTCGTGAACATCATCGGTGCATGGGTCTTCCCATCAACATGCGCGTCCGGGACCAAGTTTTCCGCCGCCGGATCTTTTGGCTTCCATTGATGAGCACCGGCAGGACTCTTGGTCAACTCCCACTCAAACGTAAACAAGTTGTCAAAGTAGTCGTGTGACCATTCGGCCGGTGTCGAAGTCCAGGCACCTTCGAGGCCACTGGTGATCGTGTCCTCAGCATTCCCCTTTCCATACGTACTGATCCATCCCAAGCCCTGCGTTTCCAATCCAGCGGCTTCGGGCTCGGCGCCAACATTTCCGTCTGGCCCCGCCGCTCCGTGGGCTTTACCGAAGGTGTGTCCACCGGCGATCAACGCGACGGTCTCTTCGTCGTTCATTGCCATTCGACCAAACGTTTTGCGAATCGCTTCGGCCGCGGCCATTGGATCTGGTTTACCTTTAGGTCCTTCTGGGTTGACGTAAATCAATCCCATCTGGGTCGCGGCGAGTGGGTTTTCTAGATTGTCGTTCTCGCTGTCATAACGTTTACCGCCCAACCACTCGCTTTCCGGTCCCCAGTAGATGTCTTGTTGCGGTTCCCACACATCTTCTCGGCCGCCGGCAAAGCCCATGGTTTCAAACCCCATTGACTCTAGCGCGCAGTTACCGGCAAAGACCATCAAGTCAGCCCAAGAAATCTTGTTGCCGTACTTCTGCTTAATCGGCCAAAGCAACCGGCGTGCTTTGTCCAAGTTCGCGTTGTCGGGCCAACTGTTCAGAGGCGCGAATCGCTGGGTTCCGTAGCCTGCTCCGCCGCGGCCATCGGTCACCCGGTACGTTCCGGCGCTATGCCAAGCCATACGGATAAACAGCGGACCATAGTGTCCATAATCCGCCGGCCACCAATCTTGCGACGTCGTCATCAACTTCTCGACGTCCTTTTTTAACTCGTTCAAATCCAGCTTGCCGAACTCTTCGGCGTAATCAAAATCGGGGCCGAGAGGATTGCCCTTCACCGAATTCTGATGCAACACATTCAGATTCAGTTGGCTTGGCCACCAATCTCCATTGCCCATCGAACCTGCGGCAGTGTGCCGAGCCCCCGCGGGCGCATACTGATGAACTCCGCCGACCACAGGACACTGCGCCGCCGAGGAATTGGATCCGTGGGACTCAGCATGCGCCGATGTCGCTGCGTCCTGACTGAACGCTTGTGTGCTGGCGGACACCGCCAGGCAACTTGCGGCAACACAAGAGGTGGTGATCGCAAGTTTTCGAAGGGGAGCCGCGGCACGTCTGGGCTTGGGGGCGGATGCCAAGGCCATGATCATTCGATTCATTTTCGTCTCCGGGGGAAGGGTGGTTTTCACTTCAGACGCCGCAAGCCCCGTCACGATCTTTCCTAGCACAGATCACTCGGTGGACTCGACGCCCTCGCTGCCGTGGTACTGTAGGAGCCTAGGAACCAGACATCCAATGCATTGCCGTGATGCCATCCATGCACGCCATGCATAGATCAATTTGTCGATATTGACCGGAGAAAAGCCGTTTTCACGCCAAAACATGTCTCAATTTTGATTTGAAGCGATACACCAGTGCGGTAACACACCGGTACTCCGTCTCGATTGAGCGTTCGGATTCGGCGATTCAGCCGACGAACGCTCGCGGCTGATGGTGCTCGAAAACCGTGATGAACGCCCTTCGGGCAATCCTAATTCCGAAGGCCGAAGGAACTTTAGCCCTCGCCCTTGATCGGTGGCAACTTAAGATGTCCGGGTCGGTAGAGCGTGTTGTATGCACAGAAAGGAACCACGTGACCGCTTGGTAAAACATGGTGAGTGCAGCATTTCATCAATTGACGCACGTCAAAATTGTAGGCGTCCAGAAAGCTGGTGATCGTGATTCGAAACATGTCCCGCGCCGAAGCCTTGCCACGCAGCACCTTGGCAAAGAAACGTTGCAGCTTTTCGTCACGTGCCGAAGCAGGCGACACCGTAGATTGATCGAGGTCGCCGAACGTCATCACCGCATCTCCACAATCACAATCGCTTCCGCAGTGACTGGCCCGCGATAAGAACACGCGAACCAAGTCTTTGGCTTTCTCCGGCGTAAAACTGATCCCACCGGCGAGCAGATCCAGGTTGTCAGCGATCGGTGCGGCATCGGATAACGGGATGATCGAACGCCCGTCACGAGCGGCTAACATAATTTGATGACAATTGGGGTGCGCACACGGCAATGGGGCAAAGTCATGAGGATGAAACATGCCGCCTGACGCGTCAGCCAATCCGACGATGACATCGGGAAACGTCACACGGTGTTCCAAGTCGTCGGGGCTTAGATGTCGGCCACTATAGGTTGCCGGCTGCAAGCTAAGCCCGGTGACGTTAGAGCGTGACAAAGCGTCGGCGAGCAACGTCTCATAGAAGCCGGCGGGGAGTGGTGAAACCAGCGTGGCGACCAGGGTCACGTTTAATCCGGCATCTTCAAGCCGATCGAGGGCGCGACGCTTTTGTTCAATCAACTGCGTGCCTGAGACATCGCCGCGTAACCTTGTCGCAGTCTTAGCATCGCTGCCGTCGTACTGCAGATAGATTTCCAAGCGATCACGATGACGCGACAAACGCTGAACCAATTCCGCGTCTTTCGAAAAGCGAACACCGTTGGTATTGATCATCACATAATCGATCGGCCTGGCAAGCGCCTCCTCGACCACACGCTCGAACTCGGGATGCAACGTTGACTCACCACCGGAAAGTTGACAGACCTCGGCGCGTCCCTCGCATTCGACCAAGCGATCCAAGCACGCGACAATGTCGGCGAAGGAATGATCACTCCCAGCCGGACTGCTTCCGGCAAAGCACATCGGACAAGTCAAATTACAACGGTCTGTCAGTTCGACCAAGCCGATGCAGGTGTGCTGCTCGTGTTCCTCACACAATCCGCAATCGTGGGGGCAGCCTTTGTTCGCCGACGTCCCACGTACCAGTGGCAACACCGACGCGGTATGGCCTTCTCCGCGATCCCACCACTGGACGTCGCTGCAAACGAAGTCTTCACGCACGCCGTGTTCGGGGCAGCGTTTTCGAAAATAGACGCGTTTGCCGCGCACAATAATCTTCGCCGAAACGACTTCCATGCACTCCGGACAAAGTGACTCGGTCGAGCCGACCATCACATGCGACGCACGTGGCCTGGCATCTGGATAAGAACTGTAATCTGGGCGAGAACCACCAGGGACCGCGGGTTGATTGTGGACATCTGATGGGGTGTCGATCGAAGCGGACGAAGGCTCACTTGGTCTCATTGGATTCCTGACTAAAAGGATTCGAGCCGGGCCTGTCCGCGGAAACGGCATACGAAGTCGCCTCCTGCGTACCTGATTCGACGTCAACGAGGTAGCCATCGGACTGGCCATAAGTCCGTCGGGCGATCGCTCGGATCAAAACGGCAAAGACCGAGAGTACGATCATGTTGGCTACGACGGTCCCCAAACCAAACCCGACGGAATTGAAGTTCGTCAGCGAGACCGTCGTGATGGTGACGGCCGCGCAAACGGTCACGAACAACGCAAAAAAGGGGATCGCCAATACACACCCCAACAACGCACGAAGTGCTCTGCGGAGCGGCGATCCAGGCAGAATCGCCGCGATCAATGCACAACTTGCCGCCCAGATAAACAGATACGCGCCGATCGCAGAGTCTCCGCGACCTCTTAGCAGCAGAATCGAGAGCAACATCAACACTCCGCCACCGAACGAGATTCCTAGGATCGAGTAAAACCGACCAGGAAAATTGAGGCTGGATTTCAGGACCGGCGTGACAGCCTTGTCGGTGGCTTCCGAGCTAACGTGATACGGATTCGGCTCGCCTTCGGACATCCAATAACCCTCGGGTAAATGAACTACGATTGCCTTCTGGATGACGCTCACCTCAAGTTACCATGCTCGCGGGCACCGCGTGTGGCCTGTCCCCTCCTCGATGCCCGTCAATTGACTGCTCGACGCTGCCCTATCCACTGCGCTGCCTAATCCACTGCTTCAGGCTGGCCAATTGACTGTCTTGAGTGTTACCCTGTTTCTATGCGACGCCAACCGAACCCATATCGCTCCCGCCGCGGAACCGTTACCCGCGCTCCGATGCTTGATCAAGAAGAGTATGTCGAGCAGGCACACCTGTTTGAATTGCTTCATGAGCAGGCCGGTGAAGGGTTCCCGATTCAAGACTTGCTGGAACAATTGCGGCACGAAATCCTCGCGACGACGCGGCTGCCGATGGCAATGGAGTACCTACTGACCGAGGTACGCCATTCGGGGTTACTCGGCCCCGCGATGCACCAATTGTCACACTACTTCACTCCCTTTCAGACTTTCCTGATCGACCAAAGCGAACTCGACACCGGTCGCTTCATGATGAACACGGCGTTCAAAGTGATGCAGTCCGAAGCGGAGTATCGAGTTGCCGGGACCACACCGGCAGGAATGTTCTTCTATCAATTCGAAGTTCTCTGTCGCAACCGGCTCAGCTACGATCTCGGACTGACCGCAATCAGCAGCGACCCGTCTTATGATTCGACGTGGAGCAGTTGGATACTGAAGCTGCGAGCCGAGATTGGTTTGATCGATTTCGCCGATCTCGTTTTCCTCGCCAGCGATGACTACCTCCGCCGACTCGAGAAGGCGGGCAAAGAGGAAACCGGTAAGGGCCCCTTCCTGTTTGGTGAAAAGGAAGGCCGCATCGCCTTCGCCAACCGCCGCAAAGACCCTCTCTATCTCTTTAGCGCGTTACAACGCCACCTCGGTTATCCGGCCGTCCCCAAGCCGACACCCATCGACGAAACAAATGAATTGATTCCACAGATGGCGCGACGTATCGAGCGGCTCGAAGCACGAATCCAACTGATGGAAGAAGAACGCCGCCAATCGCTGGACATCACCAAGTTCTACGAACAGAACAAACACCGCCTAAACTATCCCGAGTAAGTCGAATGGCCATGGATAGTGCGATGGATTGATAGTGCGATGGATTTTCGATCAGTCAAACTCGACGACTCCTCTGGATACACATCGCGGCTAGTGTTTTATTCCCATCGGAACATCAGTCGTGATTGACCAGCCGACGAATGCTCGCGTCCGCTGACTTGAATCAACCGTGGCTAACGCCATGCGGCTGATAAACCCTTCCCACCCATGAGCCGACGTGCGTTAGCACCGGTTGCGCGAACAGCGATCAATTCTCCGATCAACCGTGGCTAACGCCATGCGGCTGATAGACCCTTCCCACCCATGAGCCGGCGTGCGTTAGCACCGGTTACGTGACCAGCGATCAATTCTCCGATCAACCGTGGCTAACGCCTTGCGGCTGAGCCGCACTAGCAATTTCGTCCATCACTTCAGGAACGTGGGGCAGCGTAGGGATTGATCGATTCATCGACCGCATGAGGTCGGGGTGACCGCTCTACGAACGTTTGAACGCGCCCTTCAAAATCTGGATCGACGATCGAATCCTCGGCACCGGTCGCGACTTCATTGATCGCTTCGGCAAGCCGACTTGCATCCTCAAGTCGCTTCTTGGAAGACAATCGCCCGAAGGTGCAATCGCGCGGAGAGATCGGAAACTCTTCGGTTCCATCAACCGTTCTGGCGACAACACAGATATAGTGCAGACGGTGAAAACAACCCGGCAGTCGCAAGGATTCCACCGTCGCGCCCAATAGCGAAGCAGCGGGAAACTGATAGCGAGCGCGATCGCCTTCCAGACAAACACCGCCGACCGACACGGTGACAAGCACCAGATCGGACGCGGTTTCAAATTTGGGAAATAGAGTCGCCTGCATATCAACGCGACGAACGTATTCACACATGACTGCGTCAGAAATCCAGTCCGCGTTCTCTCCCCGCATTGGGCCGCAACGGATCCGGCAACGCTTCCGCAGCCTGGCATCCAACCATCGATTCATCGGCCACTCGGGAAACCGTGTCACCCAGAGTACGATCAACAAGAAACTCAGTGCGGTGGACGTTCCGAGCACGGCCAAGGCGGAGGACAGATCGAGTGGCTTCCAAAGCCGGATCGCCACGGAAAGAGGCATCAGCACGCCGACAAACCCGATCGTCGTCGGCAATGCAACGAGGAATAAATTGCTCAGCACCGTAAAACCGATTGACAATGCCCGCGAACCGGCTTGATCAACCGGGGTGATTGTGGCGAGATGGCTGGAAGCGGTTGCGGGGTTCATCGGTGTGGAAGATGATTCGCGGCACAAAATGTCAGGCGGTCCTCGGCAAACGACCGCCCATCACGATAACACGGCACCGCGGGGCGATCGCCGTAGACTTTTCCGACTTCCGGTCAAACGTACTCACCCGGGGTCTGCCTGTGCTGATTGCGGAAGCGTGCTACCGACCAAGCGGCCGCCACCGGACAACCCCGGCGCCGACCGGATCCAACTCAAGCGAGATACATCGATGGACTTAGAAACGATCGCCGAACACGTGGCACAAAAACTCGCCGACCGCGGCGAGCGGCTGGCATTGGCGGAAAGCTGCACCGGCGGCTTGATCGCGGCGACGCTAGCGACGATTCCGGGGATATCGACGAACCTCGCCGGATCGATGGTCGTTTATCAGGAAGCGACCAAGCAGTCCTGGCTTGGCGTCGCCGAAGACACATTGGCCGAACACACAGCGGTCAGTCCTCCTGTGGCGCACCAGATGGTGACCGGATTACTCCAGCGGACGCCGCAGGCTGAACTCGGGGCGTCCGTGACGGGACACCTCGGTCCCGATGCCCCCGACGGATTTGACGGACTGGTATTCGTCGGCCTCTGTCGCCGTGGAGAATCGCCGAAAATCCTACGAGTGGATCTTGCGAAGAAAAAACGCGTCGCCCGCCAGCGTGAAGCGGCGATGCGAGTTCTGGAATTGCTCCTCGACTTGTAAAGTTTCAGTCACCTGGTCGATCGCTTTGCGCCGATGGGGAAAGTTCGGCAGCCGTTTTTGGAGCTTGCTGGGCAGAGAGAACATGAACGTTGCCAAGCAAAAGCCGGGCGCAAATTGCAAAAAAAGGCAAATTGCCGTTGACGCTCGGGGAGTGTCAACGCATATTCTTCGCTCCCTGGTTGATCAGCCCGGTTGACCAGCAAACGTTGCTGCCAGTTTTGCTGACCAGGGAAGTGGGAGAATTTGCCGCCGAGACGTTTTCTCGGGCCCGGTGATTTTGCTAACACCACCCGACCTTTAAACAAGGCTCGTGACCATATGGGTAAAAAATCAAAGCGGTATCGCGCCGCGCTCGCTAAACAACCATCTGCACCGATGCCTCTTGACGAAGCCGTCAAGACGCTGAAGACGTACGATTCAACCAAGTTTGACCAAACGGTTGAAATCCACTTGCGTCTGGGTGTCGATCCTAACCAGGCCGATCAGATCGTCCGAGGTTCACTGGTGCTTCCGCACGGGATCGGAAAGCAACAACGCATTGTTGTCTTCGCCAAAGGCGACGCAGCCAAGGCAGCCGAAGAGGCTGGGGCTGACGAAGTTGGCCAAGAAGACCTCGCCAAAAAGATCAAAGACGGCTGGACGGATTTCGACGTCTGCATCGCCGCCCCGGACATGATGGGTCTGGTTGGTCCTCTCGGACGCGTCCTCGGCCCCCGTGGTTTGATGCCCAGCCCGCGTGCTGGCACCGTCACCCCGGACGTCGGTAAAGTCGTTCAGGAGTACAAGGCGGGTAAAGTCGAGTTCCGTAATGACAAGGGCGGCAACGTCCATGCGATGGTGGGCAAGATGAGCTTTGACGAATCGAAGCTCGTCGACAACATCAACGCATTCATTCAGTTTATCGACAGCCTGAAGCCTCAGAACGTCAAAGGCACCTACATGAAAGGTGTGGCGATCTGTGGAACGATGAGTCCCAGTGTACGTGTGACTTGTTAGTCGATCTGTCTCCGCTCTCCTTGTTTCCGTGAATCGATTCGATGAGTAAGTACGTCAAAGACCTCGTGACCCGCGACATCAAGCGGCGGTTGGAGGGCGTTGAAGACGCCGTCCTGGTCAGCTGCGTGGGGATGGACGCGAACACGACGAACGAACTACGCGGTGAGTTGGCCGAAAAAAATATCACGATCTTCGTCGTGAAAAAGGCCCTCGCCCGCCGTGCCACCGAGGGTACCTCGCTGGCACCCGCCTTCGAAGGCGCCAATGGCCAATTGGCCGTTTGCTTTGGCGGCGATGACTTTGTCTCGCTGGTCAAAGAAGTCGTCCGCCTGGACAAAGATGAAACGAAATACGCCGACTTCGTCGCCCAAGGCGGCGTCATGGATGGCGAGCGTTTAGATGCCGATGGCGTTAAAGCTGTCAGCAAATGGCCCAGCCGTGAAGAACAAATCGCAACCCTCGTTGGCCAAATCCTTGGCCCAGGAGCGACTCTGTCTGCCGCGATGCTTGGCCCTGGAAAGATGCTCAACAGCCAGCTGAAAAAGATCAGCGAAGGCGAAGGCGACGAGTAGTTCGCCAATACCGAACCCTAACGTTTACCTACAACCGATTATTCGTTTAACAAGGGAAACCCTGTCATGAGTGAAGAAGGTGCAGCAGTTGCTGAATACAGCGACGATACCAAATCGATGGGCGACAAAATCGCCGAATTGACCCTGAAGCAAGCCAAAGAACTGAGCGACTACCTGAAAGACGTTCATGGCATCGAGCCAGCTGCTGGCGGAGCCGTGATGGTCGCCGGTGGTGCAGCCGGTGGCGGTGAAGCAGAAGCTGAAGCCGAAAAGACCGAATTCGACGTCGTCCTGACCGGGTTCGGCGACAAGAAGCTGAACGTCGTCAAGGTCGTCAAAAACCTGACCGGCGCTTCGCTGATGGAAGCCAAAAAGATGGTCGAAGGCGTTCCTGCGACCCTCAAAGAAGCGGTTTCCAAAGAAGACGCCGAAAAAATCAAAGCCGAGATCGAAGAAGCAGGCGGTTCGGTCGAACTCAAGTAGTTCACCCTACCCCTCCGCTCGATCGCTCGTATTCCCGATCGGTTGTACACTCAAAGACTCTGCGTTGCGACGTCGCGACGCAGGGTTTTTGTTTGCGCACTACGAAACACTCCTTCCCAGTTACACTCCCCGGCCTGACAGACCAAATAACCTCCCAGGCCAAACAAACGGGCAAACGATTGCCTATGCCGAACCCAATTCCAGCAAACGCTCGACCTTTGGCTCGCCATAAACAGCCCCTGCGGTATGGACGGTGAGGTTGCCCAGCATCTTGGCGACCCCGGGACTATGCGTGTGCCCGCAATACACTTGCAATTCGACCGCCGGGTGCGCCCGCGCGTAATCAAGCAAGACCTCACCAAACTGGCCACAGACAAAAAATGGCGCCCAATTATCGTCGGCCGTCTGGCCGTTGTACCAGCATGACTCTCGAAACGGCGGGACATGGGTCGCCACGTGAACCACTCTTGCGTTCCCCGGCAATCCCTCCAGCTTACTCCCGAGCCGCTCGGCCGACTCGCGCCCCAATTGCATCAACCGATCGAGCCACTCGCCTGGCTGCTGCGCGGCGAAATCTTCGATCAGGGCGAAGTCGTTTAGCCGAACCGGCGAACCAACATAATCACCGACCGTTCCGTCACCCCACCCGTCTTCACCGACCAAAAAGTGCCCAGCAGAAAGCTCGATTGGGGCGCTGTCGGTCAAGTAAACCAGCCGAGGCTGGTTGCGAGACATCGAAGTCACCACCCGACGCACCGCCCCGATCGACGAACCATAGAAATCATGGTTGCCAAGCACGAAATAGATCGGCAAGGGAAACGTTTCGGCGATCCGACCGAGCTGAAAGAAGACATCCTCGGCTTCGGAGAGATCGCCGGTGACCAACAGCCCACGCAGGTCGCCGACCGGATGCCCCGCTACCCACTGATCCCAAGCTCGCAGAGTTGCATGATTAAGGTGAATGTCGGATGACCAAGCGAGCCTAACTAAGCCACCACGGCTTTCGACAGGCCGGGCGAGAGTCGGCATTCGGCGAGATCGATCAGACATAGCATTACCGAAAGCCTCGGCGGCTTCCGCTACGGATGGGAGCCGAAAGCCGCTGACAAGTGCTTCAATCCAGTTCGATTCCTGGCCTGCCGAATGGCGCTAGCCGCAGTTTCCGAGTAATCACCGGGCCAGCGCTCTTCGGCTGAAAATCCAAACTCCAAAATGGAATCTAGACGGGGCGCTAGCTAGCCGCGCTAGCGGTGCCGGCTGCCGCGGCAAGTGCATCAGCCTTGTCGGTCGCTTCCCAAGTGAACGTGTCACCCTCGCGTCCAAAGTGGCCACCCGAAGTGGTCGCCTTGAATACGGGACGACGAAGCTTCAAATGCTCGATGATCCCGGCCGGTGATAGCGGGAAGTGCTCCCGAACCAACTCGCACAATTTGGCATCGGGAATCGCCCCGGTACCTTCGGTATCAACATGCACACTGACCGGTTCACTGACGCCGATGGCGTATGCAAGCTGAACTTCACAACGCTCGGCCAGACCTGCCGCGACAATATTTTTAGCGACGTAGCGAGCCATGTAAGCCGCACTCCGGTCAACCTTTGTTGGATCCTTGCCGCTGAACGCGCCACCGCCGTGGCGTCCCCAACCACCGTATGTGTCGACAATGATCTTTCGGCCAGTCAATCCGCAATCACCGTGAGGCCCACCGACGACGAACTTACCGGTCGGATTGATGTGATATTTGATGTCGCCTTTGTCCAAATCCGCTGGCAACGAAGGTTTGATCACCTCGTCGATGATGAACTTCTTGATCTCTTCGTTCGAGACATCGGGATCATGCTGGGCACTCACGACAACGGTGTCGATACGGACTGGCTTGTTGCCTTCGTACTCCACTGTCACCTGACTTTTGTTGTCCGGACGCAACCAAGACACTTCTTTGCTGAACCGGGCTTCGGTGATGCGGTTGATGATGCGATGCGAAAGGGCGATCGGAAGCGGCATCAATTCGGGGGTGTCACGGCAAGCGTAACCGAACATCAACCCTTGGTCACCGGCACCAATGTCTTTTCCGCTGTCACTGTCACTATCGACACCCTGAGCGATATCGGGACTTTGGGTGTCCAGCGTGACCATGACCGCACAGGTGTCACCACAGATTCCCATGTGATCGTCGGTGTAGCCGACTTCGTTGATCGTTTGACGCACGATGTCAGCGTAATTGACCTTGGCTTCGGTCGAAATTTCGCCGGCGATAATCGCGACTCCGGTCGTAACCATCGTTTCGCACGCAACTCGGCTTTTCGGGTCTTGCTCGAACAGTGCATCCAAGATGGCGTCAGAAATCCGGTCAGCGAGCTTATCAGGGTGCCCCATGCTGACAGATTCGCTTGTAAACAAGAAACGAGCTTCGCTCACAATATTGCTCCAGGTAAGGGCTGGCAAATAACGTAGCCCCCGAAACCGGCGGCCTTGGCTGCACGTGGCGGGAATCGTTGGCTTCGACAACACGACTCGTTCACGGCGTTTTTCGCTGCCCGAAGGTTGACGTTACAATGGGACAATCGAATCGCATAACGTAGTTTCCCGAGGGATGCCTGAGAACCACATCAATTTGGCCTGGGCGGTGATTTCTCGCCGATTTTTTGCCTGCCGGAACCCCGGGGTCCTTGTCTTACGATTCGCTTCAATGTGATTTTGGGGTAGGAAAATTCGCCAAAAACCTCCGAAAGCCTCGGCGGCTTCCGCTGCGGACTGATCCCTTGGCAGCGGATCTTAACGCGAGTTTCGGTGGGCACTCCGAATCGCCGGAAGCATCCGTGACAGAGCGGATTTCGAGGCTATCGCCCCATACGTTTTTGCTTTAACCACACACTAAACCTCCGTGACGCGTCTACCAGAATCAGCCCCGACGCCACCCAAACGCGACCATGCACCGGCGTCGCGTTTCAGTCGCGCGCCGCGAGATGCCTACCATCGCATCCGCTCAAGGCAAGCACCACCGCTGTTGCTGTCTTTTGGATTTCACTTGATTGTCATGGTCGCAATCGTGAGCTTGATTCGCCCACCGGCCAACGGAACGGGCGACGTCGCCGATCGGAACATTGGCATCGCGATGGTCCATCGGCTGCCCGACCGAGAGGTTTATGAACCGGTCGAACCACCGACCAGTGATGCGATCGACCAATCCGAAGCCTCCACGTCGGCTGCCGCTGCGGCTGCGGCTCCTCCGGCCGACCTATCGCCACCGATCGACTTGGCCGGAGTGCTGTCCGCCATGGAATCGACCCCGGCACCGGTCAACGGTTCCGGAATCGCCGGCGACACGACACTGGACGGCGATTCCGTCGGAGAAAGCTCGGGCGGAAAACCAGTCGGCAAGCTAGGTCAAGAAACCACCGCAAGACTGTTCGGTGTGTCGGGAACTGGATCGCGATTCGTCTACGTACTTGATCGCAGCGATAGCATGAACGGGTACGGAGGGCGCCCACTACGCCGTGCCAAAGAAGAACTGGTTCGCAGTCTCAACACGCTGTCACAATACCAGCAGTTTCAAATCATTTTCTACAACGAAAATGCCAAGCCGTTCCAGCTTGCCGGAATGTCATTGGCTCTGGTCGAAGGCAACGAATCAAATGTTGATCGAGCCGAACGGTATGTTGAATCGATCCAAGCCTTTGGCGGCACCAAACATAAAAGCGCTTTATTAATGGCACTGCGGATGTCCCCCGATGTGATCTTCTTTTTGACCGATGCGCATCTTCCGCGGCTGTCGCATTTGGAACTTCAGCAAATCGCCGATCGGGCGACGCGCAGCGGAACGACCATCCATGCGATCGAATTTGGCAGTCAGCCTGCGCCCACCCCAGGAACGTTCCTAAAAGAACTCGCGGAAATGAACGACGGACAATATCAATATGTCGACGTCAATCGCTTCGCCCCATAATCGTGATGCAGATGAGAGCTTAGTTCCATCTGAAAATACGGGTGCGAGTCATCAGCCGACGTGCGTTAAGCTGGCAAACACGAGTCTTTGGGTTTAAACATCTGGATAACACCTTCCCGCTTGCGGGAGGGTCGGACGAGCAAACGGCCGGGGAGGGTGCCCTCTC
>NZ_VSZO01000018.1 GCF_008312935.1 Roseiconus lacunae
GCCGGACGAACCATGTGATGAACGGGAGTCGCGGGCGCTGCTGTTTCCTGAGTTCACGATGTTTGGCCGCGACCCCGTTATCACCAACGTTCTGTCGACTCAGCGAAAGGGAGTTCAATCATGGCTGTGAAGATGGGCCACTTTCTTCAGCAGGTCAAACTCGAAAAGGCGATTCGGCATCGGAACCGATTCTTCTTGACGCCTGAACTTGCTAATTACCTAAATTCGATTGTCGAATCAGCAGCCGCACATTTTACGACCGAGATAGTTGCTGACGAGAGCGTATTTCGGGCACGGCGGCACTCTGTGCTTCCGTCGGAATCGCACGTTCCGTACATGCACGAACACAAACCCGACCCACACCCCAAGGGCCGAATGGGCGCACCGCCGTCGCACATGGCAACTGCTGGTCGCTTAAACGCGGCTGGGATCCCTTACCTCTACGCAGCGTCCGACAAATTGACAGCGGTCGCGGAAGTTCGGCCGTGGGTTGGTGCGTATTTGTCTGTCGCGCAATTACGGCTCACCAAACCCGTCAAGCTAATCGACATGCGTCTTCGTGAATCTTCGGATTCTAAGCCAGCGCAAATTGAGGCGGAGTTCGAGCAGTTCTGGAGTCTGTGGCAAGAAACTATCTGCTGGAGTTTTTCATTGCCGCACCATCCTGAAGACAATACTGCGTACACACCGACTCAGTATTTCGCTGCAGCTTTTCACAATGCGGGGCTTGACGGTATCATCTACTCCAGTTCATTGAACTGGGGCGGATTCAACTACGCGTTCTTCGATCCGAAGATTGCGGTTGTTGAGTCCGTGGAGCTTGAACGTGTAGACTCAGTGAGGTACGAGCTGGCGACAGAACAATGACATGCACCGAAGGACGCGAGTCGAGAGGGTTGGCAATGGCAAGTCTTTCGCGCGTCCTCGGTGATGTCCGACGTTCCACTCGGGTCATGCTCGTGACCGACGCCTGTCGATGATGTTCGTGATCTCAACGCTCGTTGGCCCAATTGATTTCACGGGACCTCCGTTTCCTGTTGATTCGCATTTGATGTCGTGGTTCTGATTCGTGAATGATTGACTGGCCTGACTGCGACTCGGCTGGTGGTAAATTTGATGACGGTTGGCCCACCTGATTTCGTCGGACCTCTGTTTCCCGGGATTCGCATTTGATGTCATGGTTTCAAAGGCTGCCAAATCGATTGATCCGACCGATACTGCCGGTGTGACGACTGGAGATTTCCCTTGGCGGTTTTGACTTGATAGACTGTCTTTCAGCGGCGATGGTTCCGATTGTCGCCGATCGTAAGCAACGTGGAACAATGCGATGCACACCGAGCCGCGGAGATGTTGTTGTTGAAGTGGTTGATCGTCCGCCGCGGCCGGGTGATCGCCAGCGTTCGTCGTGCTACTTCATGATCGTTGGTCTATTCGCCTTCGAATGCGAATCAGATCCGACGCCTGTCTTTGTGGCTGGAACCAAGCCCATCGCTTCGCGACGCGACCTCTGTTTCCTGTTGATCGCACTTGATGTCGCGGTTTGATAAATCATCTTTTCCAATCGGATGATGGCTTGGTTGTTCGCAACGGATGTCACTTTCGTCGTGCCGGATGACTCGCGTAGGGGCCCATTGATTGACAACGGAACATCAGTCGCCTATCGATCGCACCTGATGTCGCGGAATGTTAAGCGTTTCCATCACCTAACATTCGGCAGCAATGGTTCGTGATCCTATACGCCCGTTGCGTTGTCGCGGTGGAGTCTTCGGATGCCCTAACACTCGGTCGCAGCCAAGCGATCGGCCAACCGCCGACTCCGGTACCACCGTTCGCACACACGATGCTGCTCCCGACCCAGACTGATGGATCGCCCCATGCTGCTTAGCGATTGTTACAATGAATTACGTCCGTCCAACTCCATACCGGCGACAACCGTAAATCGACGAACCAATCGATGCACGTGAGCCGCCGAGTTGGGTTCATTGAAGTGGTGAGTCGTTCGCGGCGGCCACGTGATCGTTACCGTTCGTCGTGCTACTTCACGATCGTTGGTTCATTCACCTTCGAATGCGGATCAGATCCGACGCCTGTCTTTGTGGCTGGAGCTGGGCCCATTGCTTCGTGACGCGACCTCTGTTTCCTGGTGATCGCTCTTGATGTCACGGGGGGATAGGTCATCTTGTCCAAACGGAATTTGGCTTGGTGATTCGCGGCGCAAGTCACTTTTGTCTTACCGGATGACTCACGTAGTGGCCCATCGATTGACAACGGAACAGTAGTCGCCTGTTGATCGCACCTGTTATAGCGGTTTGGCTGTTGCTCCTGGCTCAACCTACTGATTTACATACCGGCCCATCCAATACCGACGATACCTCTGTCGCTCGTTGATCGCTCTTGGTGTTACGGTTTGATGTCGGAATTCTGACTGATGTTGACGCTCCGGTCATTCTGGAATTGCTACAATGATTTTGCGCCGTCCAACTTTCAGCCGACGGCAACCGTAGGCATGACGAACCATGTGATGAACGGGAGTTGCGGCGCAGTTGATTGCTGAGTTCACGATGCTTGGCCGCAACCCCGTTATCACCAACGTTCCCCGACTGAAATGCAACGTTTACCGCACGACATGGATCGACAAGACAACGTACGACTTGAACTCTATGCGTCACCGGATACCGGTCATGAGTCTGGCTTCGTTGCTGACGGATACGAACGTTTGATTTCCGCTGTTGAATCTGACGCACGTCAGATCGTCGAGGCTAAATACGCGGACGAATGGAATGCAAGCGGGCTGCTCCGAAGGTGGAACCTACAACGGAAAATGGACGCTGAAATCTCGGCGATGGTCGCCGAAATGATGCCTGACGTTTCGCCCGACGCTTTGTTCTGATTTTACATTCGTACACTTGCCCCCGCTCAGTGCAGGTATCAGACTGCCGTCCGTTCTCGATTGAATGCGGCGGGGAACCAGACGATGCACGTGAGCCGCCGAGTTGAGTTCATCGAAGTGGTCAGTCGTTCGCGGCGGCCACCTGATCGTTACCGTTCTGGCAAAAAAATGATGAAACGCGCACTGATTGGGTTTGTCGCCTTGTGTTCCGTTTCAATTTCTGTCGTTCTCGTCTCTCCAGCAACCCATTGGGATGGCGCGTTTCCACTTTCCATTGATGTAGTCGCGGTGGAAACGGTCGATCGCAATTCGATTACCTATTACCAATGTTGGAGCGAGGTTCAGGCACGCTGGATTTGCGAGTATCATCCGGAATCAGCCGTCGATTTTCGATTACCAGCAGAGCGAGATGACAACAGCGACAGGATCTTTGTTGAACATAGTGGAACCAGACGATTTTTTGGGATGATTGCGACGTACCAGCGTCCACCTAAGCTTTGTGTACAATTTGACGTCGTACGGATGGATCGTAAAACTCGATGCAGGAAAGCGATTGCGATTCCTCGTGCTCGAGACCAGCGATCATTGACTCTTAACTTGCCGTAGACTGCCAGAACAATGAAATGCACGGGAGGACGGGAGTAGCGTTTCCTGACTGCTTGCAAGTCTTTCGCCCGTCCCCCGTGATTTCCGACGTTCGTCGTGCTTGGTCACGATGGTCTGTTCTTCTAGCTTCGAATTCGGCTTAACGCACAAGCCGGATATGGTGACCGCGGTCGGCCCATCGC
>NZ_VSZO01000019.1 GCF_008312935.1 Roseiconus lacunae
CTCTCCCACGGGAGAGTGAAGGTTGGCTGAATGAGTCAAACATCGGCCGCGAGTCGTTTCGCTTGACGTCGAACGCACTCGATGTCGCTAGGGGGGTAGCGGAACGCGCCGAGCGTTTCGGTCGGCACAGGGGATATGCCGAAAGCCTCGCCGGCTTCCGCTACTAGTGGTAGCTGATGGGATGAGTGGAAACTGTTCGCGTTTTATTCTTCACCTTCCCGCTTGCGGGAGGGTCGGACGGTTGAACGGCCGGGGAGGGCCCTCACCGGGCCGGAGGCCCGACTCTCCCTCGGGAGAGTGAAGGGTTGGCTGAGTGAATCGTTGAACAAGGGAAAACTCACTCAAGAACACGCCATGTCCTAACGGCGCGGACTTCGTCCGCTTGGGTGACAACGACAATCTTGTCGTCAACCATGCGGAGGTTCTGCTAGTGGGTGCTTCCGTACTCATGAATTCTGGACACCTGCTTCATGCGGGTGTGCATTGGTTTAGCTCTATGGACAACCGAACATCATCAAAGCTTTTGGATGAAAGGCAATGACGAATCTTGGTGATTTGAAAAACGATTTCTTGTGACAGAAAATGTGATGAAAGATCTCAAAAGTTCATCTGGTGCTTTGGTTTGAGCGACCAAACTTTCGTCGACTTCGTACGCGGTTGTGTGGGGACCGTACGCTATCGCGTGGCGGCTGATGAATTGGTGGATGTGGGATCGCCGGGAGCGTTCGATTGGTAGGACTCGATCGCATCGGTCATGGTGGTGAATGAAAAATGTTGCAATAGCTTCTCTAACTTGTGCTCTGTTTTCTTAAGCCCGACGTAGTGCCGGAATCGAGTTGCTCGGTTCAGGCCGCCCATCTTGGGTTGCTGTGGGTCAATTTCCCATGGATGGATATAGAACATCGCGGGATGACCTTTGCGGGCAATCGATCGGATGGCGGCCGATGTCAGATTGAGCGTAAACAACCGAAAGTAACCGCCTCCAATTGGCAACGTTGCTTTACCGAATCTGCCGGGCGCCGGCGGGAATTCGCGGATGGTGCCCGATTCGGTTTCGATCTGGTGGATAACCTTCTCCGCACGGGCCACCCCATACCGATTGTGGCCGCGAATCGGGAACACACTGCTGTCGTCGGAGAAACCTTGCTCGACAAGAATCTGCAGTGCCCACCAGCTTTTGTCGGTAATCGAGAAACTTGGGGCTCGGTAGGCGGTGGGACGGATTCCGCAGGCCGTCGTGATTGCATCGACGCTGTCGGCAATATCTTGCGAAAATTCATCCGGCGTCTGCGTATAGATCAACCGATGCCAAAAACCGTGCGAGGCAATCTCGTGTCCGCACGAGGCAATGCGTTTGACCAAATCGGGAAATCGATGGGCGACCCAGCCGAGGATGTAGAACGTGCCACGGGTTTGATGGCGATCGAGCAACCGAAGCATCCGCTCGGTACTGCCGACGACTCGGCTATCGAGGCGATCCCAATCGGAGCGATTGACACGATGCTCCATTGCCGAGACCTGGTAATAGTCCTCGACATCTACCGTGAAGGCATGCTTGATTGGGGCAGTCATTGGGGCGTTGTTGACGTGGAGAACTCGTGCACGCGAGCCGATGAGAACGCTGCGGCGGCGAGGTCATGATCGTTGGTGAAGCACCGAAAACGGTGGTAAACCAAGGCAGCCTGATTAGCGGTTATTTTGGGTCGTTGTCGGTTTCCCGCAACTGACGTGCAAGAAATTTTGCCGGAATGTTCGAATGGTTGATGGAATAACCGGAGCCAAACGCGCTAGCGCCGGGCAGTGCTGATCCCAGCGGAAAGCGAGGCCCGCGGCTAGCGCCCCGATAGTCACCATTCACTCCGTGAAATCTGCGTACGCCATCGCTACTTTTGCGGAGCAGAAGGCGACTATGCGACGCTTGAGTAGGACCGAGAGCCTTGGCGGCTTCCGCTACGTGCGGTCACCGGGGGGCTTTGGGGGATTCGGCGGAGTCGCCGGGAACCTGAATCGCAAACAGTCGGCAATCATCGCCCGCGCGAGACTGGATATTCTCATTGACCATTTGTAAGCGACAAAGACCGAGCATCTTCATCGCGACGCCGCCACGGATCCCAACCACTCGCAGCAAGGTTGCCAAAAGCATTTTGGCATCGAGTGCGAAAGAGGCGTTTTCGATGTAGTTCAGGTCGAGGAACTGTTTGCGGCGGACGTCGCCAACGGTTTGATCGGGCTCCAAATTAATCTGGGCTAAACCGGTCACACCGGGGCGAACCGCGTTGCGGCTGTAATAATCGTCGATCAGGACGGCCAGCTTTTCACAGATTTCAGGACGTTCGGGACGCGGACCGGTCAGGGACATGTCGCCTCGAATCACGTTCCAAAGCTGAGGAAGTTCGTCCAGGTGTGTCTTTCGCAAGAATGCGCCGACCGGGGTGATTCGCGAATCGTTTTTCGTACACCAGACGGGCTTTCCGTTCGCTTCGGCATCGATTCTCATCGAACGCAACTTATAAACGTTAAATTCCTGGCCGTGCAGACCGAGGCGTTTTTGGCTGTAGATCCCGGGCCCTTTCGATGTCAGGCGGACCAAGGCGATCAGTGCTGCGATAAGTGGACCGGACAGCACGAACAGCGTCGTCGCAATCACGCGGTCGCACACATATTTTCGGCGGAAGTACCGTGCGCGGGCGCGAGCGAGCTTATTCGATGAACCTGCGCGTCGGGTCGCCAGCTGCCCGACTTCGGATTGGCCGCGGGTAACCGTCGACACGGTGGAATCCTCGTCGCTTTGGTATCGATCATCGTCGTTTGGGGGGACGTAATCAAGCACGACAAATCCTTTATTGAATGAGTTTCTCTAGGTGGGGCAAAAACGCTTTCAGAAACGCTTCACTAGGCTTCGTTGCCGAACCAGTAATTGGCCCTGCGACTTGCAATTTGTAAAGGTCGTCAGTGAGCCAAAACCGGGGGTTGTCCGCTGCGGAAAAATCACCACCACTGGACCACCCGTACAGAACATTCAGCGACGGAGAACGTTCTCCGCCCTGTTTAAAATCGATCGACCAAAGGCGATGCTTGCCCTGGTTGGTGTTAAACGATCGCACCGAGCGAGGCGCATCCGCCTTGGTGCCTTGCGAGGTGTAGCAAACATCGGGCGTATGAACCGCGATCGGTCCACGAGGCCCGAAGAGGACAGCGACCGTCACGTTGTCCCCGGTGTCGACGTTTTGATAGACCCGGGTTGATGAGCCGTAGCAACGCAGCAATCGCTGTGCGGCGCCCTCAAGCGGCTTTTCGCTCATCAATCGCCAATCACCGACTTCGGCAGGGATTTGCGTTAGCAAGTCCACCTGCTCGGCTCGGACATCACGGCTGGCCCAACGACCATCGAGATACCCATGGACGACCCCGGAAAATACGGTGATCGCCAATAAGGCTGCGATGATGATCTGTCGAGACTGGAAGGACGGGGGCATGCGATCCAGGTTGGTAAACGTCGTGGTGTGGTCTTGCGGTTTCGCTGGGTTACTGTCGCATTGGCAGCCAATCAACACTGTTGCTGGCGGCGAGGCGACAACCTAGTTCACAAACTACATCTTGCGAACTACTAATTGGTCGAAATGTACTCGACCCTCTCGGTGTAACGATCAAAATCGATACTCGTACTCGCCCCTTCGTCCGGGGCATCAGGTTTTGTCCCAAATTGGCGGTGTAAATCCCGCATCGATTCGCGTTCTGACGGCGTCAAAGCTTTGATGTCGATCTTCAAAAAACTGATTTCTTTCCAAATCGATTCCGCTCGCTTCAGCTCGTTCAACGCGACAAGTGATTCGACGAGGTGGAATTTGTAGCGTGGCTCATCGGATTGCTCGATCGCTTGACTAAACACCTCGACGGCCTGTTCGACCTTGCCGCTTCGCAGCAGAACGGTTCCTTTGGTATCCAGCAATTCCGGTTTTTCACCGGCAATTTTGATCGCTTGGTTGATTGGTTTGAGGCCTTCGGATTCGCGCCCGGGGACCTCGGCAAAGATCATCGCCAAGTTATTGAGTGCCCGCAGACGGACCGGGTCCTGTTCGAGGACCTTGAGATACATGGCGATCGCACGTTCAAACTTTCGTTTTTGCATCGCCCAAGTGCCGATACTCTCCAGTAAGGACGGATCATTCGCGAATTGCTTTTCGGCATCGTCAATGATCTTTTGGTAGCGTGGTGGCACGGCGACGGGATCCATCGCGAGCAATGCCTCGAGTAACAAGACGGCTTTGATCGAGGTCGCTTCCTTTTCGTATTGATCTGCGGCGATCTCGGCAGCCTTGTCGTATTTTTGGGCGAGTGAAAGGGCGACGATGTAGTTACCGAACGTCTTGGGGTTCTCGTCATACGCTTTTTTAAACCAAGCCAGCCCTTCGCGGATGAATCCCGACCGCATCAGTGCCTCTCCGGCAACGATCTCAACTTGCTCGCCATCGTCGGTGACACTTCCCGCCCAGTCATCGATGATCGCAGGCAACTCGCTACCGCTCTGACTTGCTTGCGAGTGCATGACTTTCAATCGCAAGACTTCGAATGCGGCTGCCGGGTTTTGTTTGAGTCGATCAATCAAGCGGTTCGCTTCGGTCAGGTCATCTTCGTCGCCAGTCCCCATCAAGAAGACCGCATAGTTCCGCTGGTCAGTTAGACCGGCATTCGATCGCTCGGCCAGACGTTTGAGGATTTGACGAGATTCGGTGTTTAGTCGTTCGAGATCAAGCTGCTTGCGATACTCTTCTTTCAGCTCGTCCGCCTTGCGAACCATGTCCAGCATCAATGCAGCTTGCATCCGTGACGCTTCGGTTCCAACGTCGGTGGCGCTGTTGGAAAGCAAACGCAATTGACGAATCGCTTCCTGACGCTGGAAAAAGTCCCCCTTTGCCATCAGCAACATCGCATACACCAATCGGTTTTGCTCGGTCGCACTGCTCTGATCATTGAGCAACTGCGCGATCTCGTCCCAATTGACCTCTTTACCGCTGCTGACAATCGTCGTGGCAAGCTGGGCGCGGACCATGGGATTATCAGGGTTGTTGGCGAGGGCTTGTCGCCACACTTTAACCGACTCGTCATGATTACCACTGGTTCGAAGCAACTGGGCCAACATCCGCTGCACGTTGAAACTTGGCTTGACTTCATTGGCTTGCTGCAATCGGTCGATCGCATCATCGACTCGGTTTAAAGCAACCAGCAACTGAGCTTCCAATTGCAGACGTTCGTGTTTTTCTAAAGGAAGTTTGGCGACACGCTCCACTTCGGCTTCCAACGCGTCTTCACCACCTAGCGCGACGGCCAAGCCAACACGTGACGCTTCGACCGCGTACTTTTGACGTTTGTCGTCGGCATGTTTTGCCGCTTGCTCGATCGCGCCTTGAGCTTTTTCGAGCAGGGTTTCGGGGTTCTGATCTGCGGCAGCTTCGTTCCCTGCCAAGGCTTGCTCGCGGACCGCGAGGACGAACTTTGCAAATGTCAGCCAGGCATAAGGATCTTCCGGGTTGTCCTGGGCGACCTTTTCTGACGATTCGAGAGCTTGGCTGAAGTTCCCTTTCTTGAGGGCGATTTGATTGGATACTTCGTCGTACGGATCGACATCGGTTTGCGTCGCGATGCTGGCCAAGCGGATTTCACGTTCGGCATCGTCGTAATCGCCCTCGGCCATCAACGCTCGCCATAGCATTTGCCGGGTTCGCATGCGTTGGTCGCCGGCGTTGATGCCGGAACGCAGCAAGTTGATGGCGGTTTCGTAGTTGCCTTCGGCAAACGCGAGCCAACCACTAAGCGAAACGGCCTCGCCCCAATTCGGGCGCAACGACTGAAGCCGCGCGACCTTCGCCCTCGCTTTGGCCAGTGCGGGATCTCCCGGTTCGATTTGCTGCTCACGGTCAAGCAACGCATCGATTTCGGCTCGCGAATCAATCAGCAACGAATACGCTGAGGTGGAACTATTCAGCGAGTTTGGGTCGTACCGTTCCGCGATCCGCAAGTCTGACAAGTACTTCTTGGCCTCTTCGGCTTGGCCGGAGAGTGACTTGATTCGGTAGAGCGAGTACAGATTCGATGGGGTCAGACGATCAGATGGAATCTTCAGCAGAGCCTGTTCGGCAAGTTCGAAGTCTCGCCCTCGAAGGGCAAACTCGGCGGCAAACGGCCCGAAGACAGTTGCAGTCAGCGGGCTTTCATCGATTCGTCGCAATAATGCCTTGGCCGCTTCGACGTGCTGGTCCGACTCGGCGAGCACACGTGCCCGCAACAACACTTTTTCGTCATCGGAAAACTCATCGCTGGCGACAATCCGGTCGACGACCTTGGTTGCCCGTTCCGTTTCGCCTGCGGCGGCCAATCGCTCGGCGGCAAACTTTTGAAGCTGACTATTTTCGGGATGGTCGTCGGCGAGCTGGGAGATCCCGTTGGCAAGTTCGACGGACTGCAGAAACTCTTCGGCCAGAACGCCTTCGGGAGGAAGCTGCGTTTTCAACACCTGTGCGGCAACCCGCTCGGCCGACAGATCGGCTGAGAACTGCTTTTCGTATTGATTGATGTAGTCTTCGAACGCGTCGACTTCGGCACGAAGCACCGCCATCTGCCGCTGCTCTGGTAGCAATCGCAACTGGTGCGCGAAACGGGCCTCCAGTGCGGCGAGTCGGACGCTCGGGACGGGCGAAGAATTGATTCGTTGATACTGCTGTGATGCTTGGAAGCGGTTACCGGCACGCATCCAGGCGTTCGCGCTTTGCTGAATCAAGCTTTGCGCGATCGCTGAGTTCGTACTAAAGGTATTCGCCGCATCGGCAAGCAAGGCACCGACGAGATCCCAAGAATGCTCGCGTTGATAGGCAGCGGCGAGCAATTCAACGCCGGCGATTCGAATCTGATTATCGATTTGTGTTTCGCGATCAAGCAGGCTGCCGGAGAGAACTTGGTGCGTATCGTCGGCAGCACCGGTCAACAGTCCGATGATCGCGACATCATTTTCGTGACTTGGTTTCTGAGCCGAACGAAGCGTGGCGCGAGCGACTCGCCGTTTCCACTTTGCATTTCGAATCGTCGCGCGGGCGACCGTCCGACCTGTCGCGCCCAACTCGTCGCTCGTCATCCGTTGGAGTTGCTTTTCCTTCGCAACGATCGCTTCGGAGAACTCGTCGATTGCTTCGGAAGCTGCCGCAAGCTCCGTTTCGAGTTGGTCATCCGAGTCATCATAAAGCTTCGCATCACGCTTCTGCAGGACCTGCGTGGCCAGCCCCCAAGCGACGCTACCGACAAGGTCGAGGTTGTCTTGGTTGACGACCGACAAGCCTTCACGCCATAGTTCGATCGCACGCTCGGTATTCTGATCAAGTTGCTCGAGCTGGCCCGAGACCAAATAGACGCGTTTGACGATTTCTGGCGAGACGGGAACGGTAAAAATCCCCAATGACCGCAATTGCTCCAACCAAGTTCGCGCCGCGATCAGTCGGTCTTGGCGTTGTGCATCCGAAGTGCTCGCGCCAAGACGTTCGGCGGTCAGCGTGGCGGCCTGCAACATGCAAACGTAATCCATTACTTGCGACTGCGATTCCGGAGTCAGCTCGGCGGCACGACTCGCGCGATCCTCGTCGATCGTGGAATCCGGATCGGTTTCCTCTTTCGTATCGATCTCCGACAAACGCAACGACGCGTTCGCCGCACCACGATAAATAACGTTTGTGGCTTCTTCGTTATTCCCCAAGCCCGCGTGATAATTGGCGAGCAGCAATGCCGCACGCGAATTGTCTTGCTGTTCCAAGTCAGATCGAACATTGTCGATCAGTTTCGCAAGATCTTCATCGGTTCGGCGGATCGCGGCGACAGTATTCTTAAAGACGTCTCGGTCTTCGCTGGCGAGCACAACCCCAAACGATTGAGGCGAGATTTCCAGCAGTCCGATCAAATGGGTTGCCAGATCCAGGTCGCCAGGATTCAGCTCGATCGCTCGGCGAAGAATTTCACCTGGCGGTTGCTGCGACAACCAGCGGTAATAATCAACTTGCTCTTCCACCGCCTCGCCCGGTTCGGGCAGACGATAGCGGCCTTCCTGAACCATTCCAGCGATCGCGGTCGCCATCCATCGGTGCGCTTGCGGATCATTTTTGGCGGCATTCAGGGCGATCACTTGATCGCGGGCATCGGCAAGAAAGTAGCTACGGCTTTGGATCAACCGATTGATGTACTTCTCGCGAATCTCCGTGAGCTGATCATCCAGCTCGTCGTTTCCGGTGGTCGGTCCATCGGTTGCCGCCCCCAAACTGGACAAGGCGAGGGCCAAACGTTTCCGGGCCGTATTGAGCGCCCCGGGGAAACTGCGCCGTGTCGCGTTTTCCGCTGCGAGGTCTGCAGCGATTGCCGATCGAACCAAGCGATCGCGATCGTCGGGGTGCAGGAGTAAGTAATTGCGTAGCCAGCGGACTTCTTCGCCGTAACGTTCATCGGCTGCGGCCTGTTCGGCACGGCTGAGGAAGGTCGACGCGGCACGACGAGAGTTGTAGGCGTAGGACACCGACGTTAGCACGACCGCACCAACGAGCGCCGCGGCACCCCAACTGAGTTTGCGATAGTCGACCACCCACTTGTAACGTCGCTCCTTCAGTTTCTCGGCGTGAGAAACCGAAATCACCTCCGGACCTTCGGTTCGATCGGACCGGATCGGTTCACCGGGTTCTTCGGTTGCGACGGAATCGGACGAACGTTCCTCAGACGGGCGTTCCTTACCTGCGTCTAATTCGCGGCTTGCGTCTAATTCATCCGCGTCGGCGACACGTTCGTTATCCATTTCTGAACGGTGGTGGGCCATTTGGGGCGGGGCTTCCAACGTGATTGGTGAGGTGACCCTTCTTTGTCAGCGTCGTCGCCAACAAATCGAATCACCCTCGATATTCGGTTGCATGGCGCCGGAGCTGGCATCAACTCCGGCGTTCTTTTAATTCATCGAGCTCGTGAGCCGGGCCAATCTTCTGATGCCGCCCATCGCAGAATCGTAAGCGAACAGCTTGAATAGGCTTATCAGATAACGGCCAGACACTCTCTCTACTGCTCGATGGTGGCGGTACTGCCTGACGTCACAAGTTCGGTGAAATCGCTGTATCGATAGTCGCCATAGCGGTAGGAATACTGCCGGTGCGTGACGCCGCTGAAGATTGTGCCAACGACATTGGCTCCCGAGGCTTCCAAGCGATGTGTGGTGCGGACAACGCTGTCCATCCGAGTCAGGTCTCGCATCACGCACACCAACGTCGAGTCGACGGCCGATGCGACGGCCAACGTTTCGCCAGCCGAGAGCACCGGTGCGGTATCAACGATCACGTATTCATATTTCTCGAAGGCTTTGTCCAACAACTCACGCATCGAACTGGTCGACAGCAAACGGTGCGGGCTGGCCTTCAAACGTCCAGCAGGCAAAACGTGCACCAAATCGCCGAGTTCCTTGTTGACGGCTTCGTCAAAGTCAACGACCTCGCGGAGCACTTCGTTCAGTCCAGGTTCAAGCGGCAGGCCAAAGACGTCATGCTGATCGGGGCACCGCATGTCAGCGTCGATGATCAACACTGTCTTGCCGCATGCCTTGGCGAGAGAAATCGCGAGCTGTGAGACCGCCGTACTTTTTCCTTCGCCGGACATTGAGCTAACAATCGCGAAAGAGCGTGCGTCGCGGGTGTCCTTGGAGAGCGCCAGGTTGGCTCGCAGGCTATCGACACTCTCCTCGAAGACACGCCGTCCTTTCGAGTTACGCCCTCCGTTGGCACTCGGTGCGCGGGCGAGTTCACCCACAACTGGGGCAAGCATCATGCTGCGCTCAAGCTCATGGCTATCGGTGATCCGTTTGACACGGAATTCCCAGAGCAGCCCGATCAAGAAAGGAACTGCGAACCCCGCACCACCGGCGAGCACCATTTTCTTAAATGGCATGTCCTCCACCGGGCGAGTCGGCGGCGTTGCCTTCGCGACAGAGATCACCGAGCTACCCCGTTGGCTTTCGAGCTGAATCGAATCCAGACGGCTGGTCACACGCTGCAGTGTCTCGCGTGACTGTTCGAGGTCAGTTCTGGCGAATTCCAATTCGACATTGTTGCTGTCGCGTCGACGTAGTCGATCCGCTTCGTCGTCGTACTGCTTTTGAACGACTGACAATTCAAGTGCAAGCTGATCTCGACGTTCCTTGATTTCCTCCTGCTCATGCTCGGTCATCAAGTCCGCACGGTTTTCCAGCTCTTTCTGCTTGATCTCCGCGAGCGCCGCAAACTCTTTTCGGCGACGCTCAATTTCAGCTTCACGCTCTTTCAACTGAGCTTGGTATTCTTCTTCCAATTCAGCATCGAGGATTGCGACAGCAGCGGCTGACGCTTTGTCCCGTGCTTCATCGAGCTTTTCCTTCCACTCGTCACGTTTTTGTTTCTGCTGCTCGAAATAGTCCTGAGCGGTTCGCCAGCCTTCGCTGACCTCCAACTTCAAGACTTCTTGGCGATAGAGTTCAAACCGTTCGTTGGCATATTTAACGTCTTCGTCTTTGCCAATGATTCCCTCAAGTCTGCTATCGTCGATCCGACCTTTCTTAACCGGAATGTAAGGCGGCACGAATTCTGCGTAGCTATCCCTGATTTGGTCGCGAGCCGACGGGTTACGAATACCAACTCCGGCATCGATCATCGAAATTTCGAACTCAAGATCAGAAATTTGATTCCGCAACCGTTCGATTTTTTGGAACGACTCGGCCGACTCAATCTCCGCCACCCTTTCACCGGGCGCGGCACCAGATGCTTCACGAGCATAATTTGCGACGACTTCTTTTTGCTCCTCGACACGACGTTTCAGCTCATCGATTTGCCGACTGAGGTACTGCGTTAGTCGCGACACCCGCAGGTTGTCATACTCATCACGCTTTTGCAGGTACGCCGCGACCACCGCATTACATACGTCGGCGGCAAATTCTTTGTTTGAATCGATGTACGTCACAATCATTGACGACTTCGTCCCACCACCCTTGACGTTAAGCCGTTGCTGTAACACCTGTTCTCGGGTTTCCGGATCGGCCAAAGAGAACTGATGCAATGTTTCGTTGGCCATCACGCTTGAGAGCACAATGGGACTTGTCAAAATCGGCCCTTCCGAACGGGCCAAGTCGTCCGGTGACGGCATGACACCGCGATCGAGCAGCCAATCCCGATTGGATTCCAATCGATAGTTGGCCTGAAACTGCGGCTCAAACGTGCTCAACACGGCGAACGCTGCGATCGACGCGAGCACGAGTCCAGCGGGAACGGCCCAGTGCCAGCATCGACGAAAAGTGACCCAAATCAGCCAAGGGTCAAAGCTACTCGCATCCGACCCCGGTGCCGCGGTGGGGCCACCGATGTAACCTGCCGGTTGTCCGCCGAGATAGCCTCCGGGCTGACCTGTTGGCTGCTGTTGTCGCGGGTATTGTTGTTGCATTCTTCGTTAATCTGCGAAACGCCGGGAAAACGACTTGGCAAGATCGCCAGCCGAGGTGACGGATGATGCGTGTTAGTTCCGATTCAGTTTCAGAGCGAAAGTTCCACCAAGAATTTTCGCATTCACATTCACTTCGATGACCACCCGATTCGGCAGCGCTGGCGGAAACAAGACTCCACCAAACTGCGAACGAACGAGTCGCTCACCAATACACTTGAAATTCGAAATTT
This sequence comes from Roseiconus lacunae, assembly GCF_008312935.1. NCBI lineage: Bacteria > Pseudomonadati > Planctomycetota > Planctomycetia > Pirellulales > Pirellulaceae > Roseiconus > Roseiconus lacunae. The sequence goes on from NZ_VSZO01000019.1 coordinate 11,703, forward strand.
CGTTCGCTTTCAAGTCAAGAAATCACACTCGCTGACCGATGCCAACCACCTTTTTAGGTAGCCATATCGCCTGCTCTGTGATCCCTCATTCGGCCCCGCACAGATTTCCGGATATCATACCCATCCTCTGGCGGTATTCCAGGATTTGCTCCCAAAATTTCACGAATGCCCGAGAGAGCCACGTAAGGTCTCTCTTGCGGTCATCACGGGGACCTTTTTGTAAACCTGCCGCCAGTAAACCGAGATCGCACCGAGCAACGCGAACGATGCGGCGATCATCAAATAACCAGAGACATCATGAACCATGTGCTGACCGCTCGGTGATTCGATCCACTGGTAAAGCACACCGATAAGGACGATCCGCATCGCGTTGACGAACAGCGCCAGCGGGACCGCCGCGACGCAGAGAACCATCCTGTCTGACCAGTGCCGATCATTCAGCACGGCCCAGAAATATGCACAGGCAGCCATCCCAACAAAGATCCGTAGCCCGCTACAGGCCTCCTCGACCATTAGTTTTTCGTCTCCGATCCAAACCACATGGCCTTCGGAGACGGCGGGAAGCCCTACCGCGCGAAGCAAGAACGTGCTGAATTCGGTTGCGACGCCCTGAAGTTGCCAGCTCAACCCACTCTCCATCCGATAAGGCAACGGGACGGCGAACAGCAAAAACAGGATCGCCGGAAGGGCCCAGAGCATCGCTCGCAACCCGAGTAGGCACCACACGGCACCCGCGATTAACGGGACGAGTGAGTAGGCGTCAAAAAAGTCGGCATACGCCATTCGGCTCCCGATTCGCATGACGACCGCGAGCAAGACCAATGCAAGCCCACCCCATGCGACGCCCGAAGATGCGCCCGGAAACTTATCGGCCCGCTGGTAGCAAAGGTAAATCGCCAACGGCAACACAAACCATCCATGGCCATAATCTGGCTCGTTTTGCCAACTGTCCACCATCCAAGCGATCGTCGGCCAATAAACATAACCTAGGATCAACGCAGCGATCACAAGGTATCCCCAGACCTTCATCGACCATCTACCGGGGCCAGAAACCCTGTAGAGTGGTTCCGATTCTTTCGCCGGCTTGGGACGCAACGAAGTCGAAACGCCGCTCGCAAGCTTGCGGTTCTGCTCGGCGACCGCTGATCGATCACGACGCCGTTTTACCGCAGCCGGTGGCGACTTTTTACGTTTTGACATGAAGACTCAGGTCTGCGCCTCGGCTGGTGTTGCCGATGCGTCTGCTAATGGGTGGGGGGCAAGATGCGTCTGAGGATATGCGAGCGTTTTGACAAGTCAAGTCAACGCCAGAAACCCGGTGTGAAGCACAGACACCCTAGCCCGCAAAACCGCACCCTCCCCCACTGCGGGACCGGACCAATTCCAGCTCCGCTGTTGGGTTGGCGGTTCGATCGAGTACTATGACGCCCGGCCGACAGTTGAGAACGCGGCTCCCAGTGGCACAGGCCGCATGCCTTCTCAGGCGAGGGGGCCTTGCCCTATGATGTTGGCATCTAAACGGCTCTTCACCGACACCCTACGGAATACTAAACGCCGCAATGCTACTCTGGCCATCCAACCGGTGGGGATTTAGCTGCGGCCGTGGCGCGGACGATTTTCGCGAACTCGACCAACCGTTTGCGCTGGTCGGCACTCATCCTCGCTGCCAAGTTCGACTCGATTACAAACGACTCCCCGAAGTCGTCTACTTTATTGTGATTATTGGCGATCGGGTCCAAGCTTGGCCACTTTGCGGGGTCGCCTATCCGATTTGGGGCAACCTTAAACCTGGTCGGCAACTCTTAATCGGAAAGATCCGAGTCAATATTAGCGCCCAACCCAACGACGCGCCTTGGGATCATGCGACACCTCCGCCTCCCGGTGAGGCAGTCAATGATGTCAGCGAGCTGCCCTCGCCAGAACCGGAAACACCCCGCGGTATCCTATTACTCGACTGGGGCGAAGAAATCCAAACGCGGAAACTCACGCGATCGGTCACGATTCTTGGCGATGCCCACCCCAGTTTGATGCGATTACACGGAGTCGGCTTGCGTGATTGCGAATTGGCAATTGTCAGCGCCGGCGAGAGGATCTGGGCGATCCAATTGAATCCGGGCAGCATCTCAGACAATACGCCATTAATCCGAGAGCTTGTTCCAGGCGGCGAGTCGCTATGGGTTGGCGACCTGCACATCTGGGCAGGTGAAAAGGGGCGGAGATCGACGCGACGGTTTGGTGGCATCCCAACGCCACCAGCCCCACCGGCAATCGAGACGGCGCCTCCAAGAATTTCGGGTGCGTACCCCCAGATTCCCGCCTTGCATCCGCCCGCAGGCTATCAGCCCCCGGAGGAGCACCATCAGCCTACACCCAGCCTTGATCATCTCGCCGGAACCTACACCGACCGATTAATATCCATCACCAGTAAACGCGCCTCCCGCGACCAGATGGTTCGATGGGCGATTTCTGGGGGATTACTTGTGTTCGCCTTAGTCGTTTTCGCGTTTATCACTGTCAGAGGCGTGCTGCCGATCGTTCAAGCCGTTTATTCCGATTGAAGGATTTCGAACGGAAAATTGCTATCGCCGATTGAAAGCCCCTCCAAGCTAGCTAAACTAACGCCCCAACTGGTCTAGGGACTGTACCTTTGTGGAGCCGTCCTTTCTGGATTACCCCGTCAGGCAACCGATGAAACTCTGGTTACAAACGATCGTAGCTCTTACCTTCATTGGGTGTGCCGTCGTCGCTGGTGGCCAAGCGAAGGCTGGTTTGATGCCGGATCTCTATGCGGTCGGACTTTCCGTCAGCTACGACAGCGACGCTTCCACGTTACAAGCGACCCTTCGCGGTGTGCAGTTTCTCGATCAAAATGGAGACACGACTCCGCTTGGTTTGACTACTGTGACTCTTGACGCAACGATCGAATCCGATGGATCAATCTCTGGGGGCTCGCTAGACGTTGAAGAACGCCCACGTGCGTCGCTAGGAGTCTCAACGAGCGGTTCACGAAGTGCGGGTCCGGCTTCCGTCTCACTGCTCAACGGCACTTTCACCGACTTGGTGTTTACGTCGGAGCGTCTTGGAACAACCGGAAACAGCCAGATTTCGCTGACCCTGACCGGGAGAACTAGCGGCGGACACTATGCCAATCAGTATGGCGCCCTGTTCACGGTGAAGCTGCATGGCATTGCCTCAACCCCAGACCCGGGATCGGCAGACCTGTTCTTAAATAGCTTCAACATGCAGCGTGGTTCGATGTCTGCAGACATTACACGGGCTGTACCAGAACCATCGACAAGTATCCTTGCAATTGGCATTCTTAGCCTTCCTGTGCTGCGACGACGCAGTCGTTAAGCAGACCTCTCGGCGACGTTTTCTGCCGGTTTAGCAGAAAAAACAGGTCTTCTGTGGGTGTTGATCGTTCCCCTTTCTGTAGGGTTGACTAACGTATATCACCCGGGTGTGTTGCATATCGCAGACACCCCACCGCTCAAGGTTCAGGAATGTTGCCTTGCAACCGCCGCGCAATTCCATTCGTCGCGGCGTCGAAAGGCTTGCCCCCAACTTAGGCCTGCACAATGCCCGTCTCGCCTCTCTCTCGCTTTGGTCGTCATAACAAGAACACACGTAGAAGAAGCCGACGTCGCTTAAGGACGCGCAAACCACTTGTTCAGCCGCTTGAAGACCGACGAGTCCTTGCACTTCTTGGAATCGTTCCTGAGCTGCCGGTGCTCTACAGCAACCAGACGGGCTCTGTCAGTTACGACTCTGCAACCGATCTATTCCAAGCAGACGCGACACCGCTATGGATTGATGACGGGGTAACGTTCGGATTTGTCGATCAGCCAGCAAGCTTTGATTTGAACTTTTATGTCGACCAGAGTGGGAGCTTTGTGTCCGGAGTCAGCGGTGATGACTTTGTCGTTACCGGCAGTATCGACTTTGATTTTGATTTCGTACCTGACGTAAGCGGAGTCCTTCTTACCGGTGAAGTCACGGCATTTGGTTTTGCCGATGGAGCTCCGACGAGCACCGATTTCTACAACATGCGTTTGACGGCGACCGGCGGGGCACTGACCGCTCCCATCACCACGTCACTTGGAGATTCACTCCCTGCCTACTACGCGGGAAAGGACATCGGCATTTCGATCAACAGCGAGGACTCCTCGTTCACCGGATCTTTCGACGTTGATTTTTCTGGTGGCAATAAAGCCAACACCGGGCCGATTGAACCGGACAACAGCAATCCTCCGACGGCAGAACTGGGGAACTTTGTCTGGGTTGATACGAACTACAACGGTCTGCAAGACGATGGCCCCACCGGCGTTAATGGCGTGACGGTCAACCTCTACCAAGACGTCGACGGGGATGGCATCGCCGAACCGGGCGGCGACGATGGGGGGCCAATCGCAACGACCGTTACCGCGCCGCTGATGGGCGAAGACGGCTATTACCTGTTCGAAGAACTGGAAGCCGGAGATTATTTTGTCGAGTTTGATACCAGCACCATTCCGACCGGCTTCGAACTTACCTTGGACAATCAGGGCGGTGACGATGCCGTCGACAGTGATGCGGACCAAGTCAGCGGCTTGGCCACCGTCACAACCTTAGAGGATGGCGAAAGCGATCTGACATGGGACGCCGGCATTGTTCAGATCGTGCATCCCGATATTGAGATCGTGAAGTGCGTTGAAGATGTGATCGAGTCATCATCGATGACCGTAATCGACTTCGATGACTTAAGCAAAGGCGACATTGTGCAGTCGCAGTATCCTGGCGTGACGATTTCGGCGACGTCACGAAACAAACCGTGGCAAGGAAACGCGGCGATGATTTTCAATTCGTCGTATCCGACCGGTCACGACAATGACTTGGGAACCCCCAACCAAGCCTACGGTGGACCAGGTCAGGGCAGCGGCGGTGCGTCCAATGACACCGCACTCGGCAATGTCTTGATCATTTCCGAAGACGGCGATCAGTCAGACCCCGACGATGACTACAAAGGTGGTGTGATCACATTTAGTTTTGATCAGCCAGTCGACATCAACCACTTGGACGTATTGGATATCGACGTCGACGAGCATGGTGGATCGATCCTGACGGTCACGACCACAACCGGCACCCAGACCATTGCGATTTCAGTAGCGGGCAACAATAGCGTCCAGCGAATCCAAGTCGACGTGTCCAACGTGGTCGAGATGAAGGTTGATTTTGTCAGCAGCGGCGCGATCACCGAACTGAAGTACTCGACCAGTGATTCGGAAGTTATCTGTGACGATGCCAACGACGCCCCCGGAGTCAGTTTCGACTTTGGCGATGATGTCGTGTTCAACTACCACGTCACGAACTCGGGTGACACCGCGCTGTCGCCGGTCACGGTCACCGATGACAATGCGACACCGGGCGACAATGGCGACGACTTCAATCCGACGCCGGTCAATACATCGAACGGATTCAATGTCGGTGACACAAACGAAGACGGCCGATTGGATCCCAATGAAGTCTGGGAATACACGGCCACGATCACCGCCAGTACCGCGGGCCAATTCACGAACATCGCCTTGGTTGCCGGGACGCCGATCAATGACAACGGTGATGTGATCGGCGAAGATGTGACTGACGAGGATCCGGCGAACTACAACGTCGAAGGCATCCCGGGAATCGACATCGAAAAACTCACCAACGGCATCGATGCGGATACCGCAAGTGATGCCGTCGAGATAGCTGCGGGAGACACGGTGACTTGGACCTACAACGTTACCAACACCGGTTCAACAACGTTTGCACAATCTGAAATTTCGGTGATCGATGATGCCGGCACGCCGGGAGACGCCTCGGATGACTTCGCGCCAACGCTAATTGCTTCGTCAGATGCAGGAAGCGATGGACTACTCTCGCCGGGTGAAGTTTGGCAGTACGAAGCTTCATCGACCGCCCAATCAGTGGTGTCATCTGGAGAGTCGGTCACGCTTTACCTGACCGGCAACACGGCACTCGATGGCCCCAACGGCAATGTCAGGACATTCAACGCAAACGGCGTTTCAGTCAGTGCAAGCGCGTTCAGCCGCAGTAGCGGCGGGGAGTGGCGAGACGCTTATCTCGGTGCCTATTCAAGCGGCCTGGGTGTGACCGACCGCTACGAAGGCGACGGGCGCGGCGGCGAGCACCGTGTGGATAACGTCGGCAAGCTAAACTACGTGCTGTTCGAGTTCTCTGAAAAAGTCGTGGTTAACTCGGCGTTTCTCGACAGCGTGATCGGTGACAGCGACCTCTCCATTTGGATTGGCGATCGAAGCGACTTGCCGTCAAGCGGCTTGGCACTATCCGATGCGGCGCTGAGCAACATGGACGTGTACGAAACGTCGATGGCGAACAATGCTTATTCACGGTTCGCCAACTTTAACGGTGCCGGCGCCGTGGGTGATGTGCTGATCCTGGCTGCGTGGGTTGACGACGCTTCCCCCGAAGATTGCTTCAAAATCCGGAAGCTGAAATTCGACACCGTTTCGCAGGGCGTCTACGGCAACATCGGAACCGTGATTGCCGGCGATGTGGATGACAACGATCCCAGCCACTACACCAATCCAGCGCCGGCACCATCGGGTGCGATCGGAGACTTGGTGTGGAAAGACAAAGATCGTGATGGCAAGCAGGATTCGGACGAGCCCGGCTTTGCGGGAGTCACGGTCAAGCTCTACGACGATGGTGGTTCGGTCATCCAGACCACGACGACCGATAATAACGGTCGGTACGAATTCACCGGACTGCCGGGCGGTGACTATCGCGTCGGTTTCGAACTCCCAAACGACTATGTCTTCACTCGCTTGCGAAGTGACATCAGCGACAGTCGTGATAGCGATGCCAATCGCAGCACTGGCTTGTCACCGGTGATCAGTCTCGAAGACCATGAAATTGACCATAGCGTTGACGCAGGCATCTACCGAGCCAAGGTCGACAAAGTCTTCGAAGCCGAGCACCATGATTGGTGCAGCAATCCCTGGCGGTGGAAGTACGACAGTCACGCTTCAGGCGGAAAATACCTAGAAGCAACCAACGGGTCCGGATCGTATTACAACTACGTTCCGCATGGCAACAATGTGAAGTATCACTTTAGCGTTGATTCGGACGGGCAGTACGAGCTGTCGTCGCTGCTAAAGACAACCAATGGCTCGAACAATTCCGTTTGGTTCCGTATCGATGGTGGGTCCTGGAAGGAATGGCACATGCCGGTAACGGGCCATCGCTTCGAGTGGCATGCGGCGACGCACGGCTGGAACCAGAACTCGGTAACCTACAGTCTTGCCGCGGGGAATCACTCGTTGGAACTGAAGGTTCGCGAAGACGGAACTCGATTCGACAAGTTCAAAGTATCGAAACTGGAAACCACGACGATTGTGATCGATGCCAACGCGGCGAATTCGATCACCGGCGACTGGTCAATCGATGTCGACGACGATGGGAACGAGTTCCTTGTCGCGGCCAATGGCACCGGTTCACACTACAACTCGCCGCCCGCTGGTGACGAATTGACATACGAGTTTTCGCTTGAACGGGCGGGTACGTTTGACATGTTCGCGCTTGTGAGCGCCCAAAACGGAAGCGACAATTCGTTCTGGATTCAGATCGACGGTGGCGACTGGATCGAATGGCACCTGAATGTGACCGGCGATTCGTTTGAGTGGCAGGAAGTCACGAGCGGCTGGAATCAAGATGCGGTGCGATTTGATCTGGATGCTGGAAATCACACGCTCAAGATCAAAGTCCGTGAAGACGGAACCGCAATCGACAAGATCGTGATTAGTGACGATCAATTCATCGATCTATCGGAGTATTGATGCGAATCGATGGTCCAGTGATTTGGCCTCGTCAAACAGACAGCAATTGATCGCTTCGCGGTGACTCAACCGGCGATCAGTGGAGGCCCGAATTAACGCATCGCTGCGAGTTCTCCGTCAATCGCCGGTTCGCGGTGATCGACGAACTGGGCGAAGTAGTTGCGGGTCTCTTCGGACCAAGGCTGTGACGAGGTGTCCGACGATTGACTCAACGATCCAAAGAAGCGTTCATAAAGCTCAGACCCATGATGGTCTTCAAACACCAATGCCAACATGACCGCAGGGTTTCCGTTGGCGTACGGGCATGAAACTTCGCAACCGATTTGCTCGAACGGAAGGATCCGTGAATAGAGCCGCGCATGCTTGGGGTGAGTCGCCGCGACAAGCCCATCATAGCCCCGCGCCATTGCGACTTGCGCAAGCAGGCGCCCCATCCCCGCAAAGGTCTCGATAAACCGAACCGGCGATTCACGGCGGTCGGCCAAACTGCCGATCTCTGCCATTTTCAAACCACGTCGGCGGATGATACGGACGTTGTCTGCATAGATCGACTCCAGGGGTAATCCCAAGTCGCCGTCACCGGCAAGAGAAATCGTTGAAACGACCACGTCTTCCAACAAGGTGACAAAGACTTCCGTCGATTTGAGCAGGTGAAATGGGGTCAACCGAATCCCGCTCGGTTTTTCGGCGACAAGGCCCGCGTGACGGTACGATTCGTAGATCAGTGAAAAGGACTGGCGAAGCTCGTCGACTGAATTCGCGATTTTGTAACGCAAACCTGGAACGGAGCGTTTTGGTCGTCGCCGGCTTGGTGCCTCGGGAATCAGAGGACAAGCCGGATTCGTAACGCTAGTCGATGAACCGGGTGAAGATACCGAGCTAGTGATGGTCGGGCGCATGGGTGCGAGCTTCGAGCTGGAGAGTGGCGCACGCAAAAGACGAGCACGTGCGACGAACGTCATCCCCCCGGACGGTTACGATTCAAACCTAGGTCCACTCTTGCTCGGTTGCCCAACGGAGTTGCTGATCCGCGGATTGTCATTCATCAGTTTTCGGAAGAATCACCTGTTGAAGCGATTAAGCCGACTGCGCCCGCCAGTATGGGTGGGACGCGACCGCTGACGTCTCGCCTGCGAACGACCTTGTGGCATACGGTCGTAGCGGAAGCCGTCGGCGGCTTGTCGATTTAGCGATGGCCAAGTTCCGGATGATCCGAATCCGGCCACCACGACAAAACGATGGATTGGGTAAACCCTCGCTGTTCGTTTGTGATCCATGACCTAGGGTTATTCATTGCAAACAATCAGACCAACTGGGGGGCTACGTGAATCTGACGCATTGGCAGGGCCGATTAATGCTTCGCCGACCGCGAAGTGAATGGGCGGACGCGACCGTGATGCTTGGCGGCGGCGGTGCGCGTGGTCTTGCGCATCTGGGAGCCGTCCGGGCGATCGGTCATTCCGGGCTCGGAATTGGGCGGTTGGTTGGCGTCAGCATGGGAGCATTGATGGCGTCGCTAATCGCAGCCGAACGTGATGTCGAACGCGCCGAGTCGATGGCTCGGGACTTCTTAATCTCCGACCGCTATCGAGCGTTGCAAAAGACGGTGCTCGACGCCGCCATTGGGACACACGGCAAAGACGAAACCAACGATCGGTGGCTAAGACGCTGGCGCAGCGTATTCTGGATTCAAAAAGCGATCAGTCGCGCCGCTAGAACAGAATCGCTCCTCCCGGCAACGCTGCTGGAAACGATCACCGACGAGCTGCTGCCGGACATCAACATCGAAGATTTACGTTTGCCGCTACACCTGATCGCCGTTGATCTGAAAACGGGTGAGCGAATTTCACTCAGTGAAGGCCCCTTGCGACAAGCCGTTCGGGCATCGATGTCAATCCCCGGAATTTTCCCGGCCGTTGAAATCGACGGACGCCGCTTGAGCGACGTCGGTGTCTACGATGCGGTTCCCTGCGATATCGCCATCGATCTTATGTCGGGGCAGGGTGAACTGATTGTCGTTGACGTCAGTCCGACAGAGTCGAGCAATGCAGACTGCCGGACGGCGATTCAATCCATTTTAAGATTCCAAGAACTCGCCGAGTCGAGGATCCGACAACAACAGCTCAAACTCGCGGACCTCGTGGTGCGTCCCCAAGTTGGCTCGGTCGCCTGGTTTGATTTCACCAATCCCGATCCGCTGATCGAAGCCGGCTATGACGCGGCCCATGCGGTGCTTCAGCAATCGTAAAAATTGCCGCGACTGATGGGTTTTCTGAGTACCCAAACGGATTGGCGAGACTTTGTCGTCGGCGTCAATCCAGGTGTTGATCGAACGGGAAGTTTGGGGGATATTTGGCCCGAGCCGCAATGACGCGGCAACGATTAACACTCGGGAAATTTAACACGGGGCAAAGGGGACAAAGGTGTTACGAGCTCGATCAATCATCACGTTGCTGATACTTCTATCAGCCGGAACCACAACCAAAGCCGGTTTAGTGATCACGGAGATCATGGCGAACTCCAACACTGACGCCGGTAATTGGATCGAAATCTATAACGACTCGTCGGTCGCAAGTGTTGATCTTGGCGACCTAATGATCGAGGTGTCCGGTGGGTTTGGCTTTCCTTCCTTGCCCGTAGTCCCGGGTGATTTATTGGGTGTTAATCTTGATCCATTGCAGTTTCTGATCGTTGTCGACACGATGGGAGGTTCCCTTAGTCAGTTTCACAACTACTGGGGTCCAGCAGCGAGTAATACCGTCATTTTGGGAGCGAATTTTTTCACGCCCCTGCAGTTTTACGACCCACTGACTATATCGGTTATTCAGGGAAGTACAGTCACTGATCAAATTGATATGGCAACAGCCGATTGGCCCACCATCGAACCCAATCAAAGCATCTACGTTGATCCAACGAAGCTTGACGAAAACCATATCGGATCGAATTGGTCGGTGTCCCAATTCCCTTACCTTCCCTCGGGTGCTTCACCGCCTTCGGAAGCCCAAGCGGGAACCCCAGGATCGTTTGCGGCAATGGTGCCCGAACCGAGTACACTAATCACCTTCTGTTGTCTGTCTTTGACGAGTTGTCTACGGCGCCGTCGCCATCGGTGAAACTACCTTGAGTTCTGTACGCGTTGATTCCTGGCCGGCTGAGTGGCCGAACGATTGTCCTCCCCGTGAACTCAAACTGGCCGGGCACGATGCCCGCTGGCTCAACAGCATCTGCCGCGGACTGTCCCATCGCGGCTACCTGCTCACCCACCGGTCTTCAGAAAACGGCACTGGTCTGCTGCCGCTCGTCTTCGTCAAAGGCCCGCTGTTCGGAAAGTTCCTCGTCAGTTTGCCTTACATCAATACCGGTGGTGTTTGGGCGGGCAACGCAGGGGTCGCAAGCGAACTGATCGATGCGGCGTGCAACTTGGCCGATGAATTGAACGTCAAGTATCTGGAACTGCGGCACGAGCAGGCGGTTGAACACCCGCGTTTGAATTTTGCCCGCACCGATAAAGTTCACATGCGGCTCGCGCTACCGGAAACCGACGAGGAGCTGAACAAGTCGTTTAAATCTAAGTTGCGCAGTCAAATCAAGAAATCGGGAAGCTATGGGGCGACGGTTCATTTTGGCAGACAGGAATTGCTTGCCGAATTCTACAACGTGTTCGCTCACAACATGCGTGACTTGGGAACACCAGTGTTCTCGGTACGTCTGTTTCGCGAGATCTTAAACGCGTTTGAAGACGACGCAGAATTGTGTGTCGTTAGAAACGAGTCACAGGCAGTGGCCGGAGGGTTGCTGATTCACAGCAACGGCGTCAGCGAAGTGCCAAGCGCCAGTAGCTTGCGTGAGTTCAACCGAACCGGGGCGAACATGTGGATGTATCGTCACCTGCTTCGCCGTGCGATCGAACGTGGCAGTCACACATTTGATTTCGGACGCAGCAGCGAAGACAGCGGCACCTATAAATTCAAAGCCCAGTGGGGCGCCGTCCCGTCTCCTGCAACATGGCAATACTATGTTCGCCAAGGTGACCCTAACGACATGCGTCCAGACGCGGACGGAAAGAAACGACTGGTCGAGCTTTGGACGAAGCTGCCGGTAAGTCTCACGCGGATCATCGGACCACCGATCGTTCGCGGGATTCCGTAGTGGACACCAATGACATGACGCTCAGCAATCACGCGAACCGGTGGCGGCGTCGGTTTTGGGCGATGGGTGCGGTGTTCGTTGTCACAATGATTGCTTTGTCATTTGCCAGCGTTCGTGGTCTGGTGATGCAACCGTTGGTGGTTCACCATTCCGATGCTCGTGGAGAGATCGCCTATGTGATGGCAGACGGTCCGGCCTACTGGGAACGATTGTTTGCCGCGTCAGATCTTTACCATTTCGGACGGATCAAATCGATCTACTTGCTCGAAGAACGACAGTCGTCGTCGCATAACTTCGAGCGTGGAACCAACGACACGCGGTTGCAACGTGCGATCGATTACTTGGACATGCGAGGCGTTCCGGCGTCGGCGATCGTTCCCGTGCCGATGGGCGAACCGAGTTGGTTGAGTTCTCGCGATGAAGCAAAGTGGCTCGCTCAGATGAACCAGTCGTTGGAAGGCATCGTGGTGGTGACATCTCCGCCGCACACCCGACGGAGCTTGCTTTGTTTTCGCCGTGTGTTTTCCGATCAGACGCCGATCGCGGTCTATTCGGCGACCTCGCCCGATTCGAGCGTCGAAACCCATTTGCCTCTCTGGATCGAGTATGTGAAGTTAGTGGCCTATTGGATCGCCGCATGATTTCATGTTTTCGACCAGTGAACGTCCACCCGACTACAACCAATCGCTATAGCGCGGGACTCTCCTATGAAAAACTCAGCACCATTTCGATTCATCGCCAGTTTAGCGTTGCTGATCGTGCTAGGAACGGCACTCTGGGCTCAGGTCGATGAGTCGAAGCCTGCACCCGAAGAAACTGTCGAGATCGTTCCGAAGGCAGCATTGTTGACCGAACGTGGAAAACAACTCGTCGAGGAACTACGAATCTTGCGACGCAACCTCGGATCGATGGGACTCAAGCATCCCAATCGGCCAGGCGTGGAAGCAAAAATCGAAGCGATCAACGAACAGTTACAAGCGTGGGAGCCTGCCTATGGGAAACCTAGCAACCCGTTTCGAGCAAGCGAGCAAGCACCGCCACAAATGAACGAGTACGACTTGCGTCAATTGGTCATCAAACTCAACAAGCGTGTCGAGGCCTTAGAAAAGCGTGTCGAAATACTAGAACGACGTCGGTAGTGCCCTGGCTAGCTAGCACGTTCGGGTTCGGCTCATCAGCCGACGCGCGTTAGACCCGGTTATTGCATCGAAACCGTGGCTAACACCATGCGGCTCATCCACATTTCAATTGTTGAAACGAAGCGTTAACCGGGATAGGTCCAATCGCCGCGGTAGTCACGTCGCATCAACGCTTGAGCCTCCGTGTCCCCTGGGATCGTTTGCTTTTCCGAATCCCAGCGAACGCTTCGCCCCAGCTTCATCGACAGCATTCCGAGCAGGCTGAGCGTCGTCGCTTGGTGTCCGACCGAGATGTCAGCGATTGGCCGACGACCAGATTCGATCGCGCCGATGAAGTCAGCCCACAAGAGCCGAATGTTGTGACCATCGGGCTCCTGCAATTGCGCGTCTTCGTGAATCGTCGGCTTCTTTTCGTCAGACGGGTAGAACGTCCATCCGTCTCGCCAGCCGATATGGACGGTTCCCTTCGTCCCTAAAAAATAGCAGCCGACACTTGATTGCTCGGGGCCTTTGCCTGCGAAGCGCCGGTGCTCCCAATGAGCTGAAAAATTTTCGAATTGGTACGTCGCGATTTGATGATCGGGTGCATCCGTCGTTTGCTCACGATCGTTCAACACCGCCTCGCCAGCGATCGGGCGCCCGCCGACCGAGTGCACAGATTTTGGCATCTCCTGGTCGGCCCACCAAAGCACTTGATCGAGCCAATGGACACCCCAATCACCGAGAGTTCCGTTGGCGAAATCAAGAAAGTTCCTGAAGCCACCGGGATGGATACGCCGGCAATACGGTCGCAGTGGCGCCGGCCCGCAATACATCTCCCAATCAAGGTTCTCTGGTGGTTCGTCATTTCGTGTCGGCCTTTCTTCACCACCTTTGGAATGCACGAACATTCGCACCATCCCAATATCTCCCGCACCGCCGTCTTTTAAAAATCTCATCGCGGACACATGATGCGGTCCGATCCGTCGATGCAGTCCGACCTGGACAATACGATCGGATCGCTGCGATACATCCAGCATCGCCTGGCTTTCACCAATCGTGTGCCCGGTGGGCTTTTCAATAAAGACATGTGCCCCGGCGTTGATCGCAGCAATCGTTTGCAAGGCATGCCAGTGGTCGGGTGTCGCAATGATCGCGATGTCGACCGATTCTTTGTCGAACAACTCTCGAAAGTCGCCGTAGACGTTCGGGCTATCACCGGACAAGTCGTTCACTTCTTCGGCGTTGATTTCCAAACGATCTTGATCGACGTCACACAGCGCGACGACCTTGGTGTTCCCCGCCGAGATCGCTTCGCGCAGAATATTCATTCCCCACCATCCCGAACCGATCAACGCCACGCGGTACTGCTTGTCTTTTGATGCGGCATGAATTGCGGGAGCAGCGGTCAGCGCGGCGGCGGCGGTCGTGCCGGTCAAAAAACTTCGACGTTTTAGATGCATGGCAAAAAGAGTTTTCAAGAGGCAGGAACGTTGGTGACGTCGGCTTGGGAAGTCGCAGACACGGTGACCAGTTTACTGGGTGACTTCCACACAAACGACCTCACCCTGAATCGTACGGCAAAAGATCTGACCATTTGAAAAGACGGGCGCGGTCCAGCATTTGCCGTCGAGCACGTGCACCCGTGATGTCGGCGTCCATCCTTGACGAGTCGCCGGCGCTGTTACTAAATCACCGTCTTCGGTCAACAGCAGAATCGCATCATCAACCAGTGTGAATCCTCCCGGACGCAGCTCCTCTTCGGACCAGAGGACTTCACCGGTACCCCAATCCAAACATCGAAAACGTGCCCCCGCCTCCATGTCACCGTCGATCCCAAATAAACTCTCATCGAGCAGGACGGACGCATGAATTTGGTTCTTCATTTCCTTGGACTTCCAAACAACTTTGGGGTCCGTTCCGCCGAGTTGATATAACGCCGCACCACGGTTGTAGCCGGATGAAAGAAACATCTGACCATCGTGGATGATCGGATCCGCGGCGTTGCAGTTGAAACTGGTCAGCCAGCGAATCGACCATAGTTCCTCACCCGACTCCAGCGTTACCGCTTTGTATGACTTGCCCGATGCGATCACCACTGCGTCTTTCTCGTCGGATTTCAGCGGTACCGGTGTCGCATAGCCACTTTCGCGATCTTCAGAACGCCATACGATTCTCCCGTCGTCTTTGTTGAGCGCGACGCCGGATTCACCAATATTAATAATCACCAAGTTGCCGACGACCAATGGTGCACCGGCGCATCCCCAGCCGGGCAACCGCACGTCTGCTTGGTTGGCAACATTGACTTTCCACGACAACTGACCGGTCAAGCGGTCTAAACAAAATAGTTCACCTAGTCGGCTAACGACATAAATGAATGGGCCATCAATCGTCGGTGTCGAAGTTGGGCCGCCTTCGAAATCTCGGTCATCAAGTGGAGCTTCAAACGCAAATTTCCAAGCGACGTCACCACTTTCTCGGCTAAGAGCGTTGACGATCGTTTGCCCGTCGATGTGGCCGCTGGTAAAAACTAGCTCGTCGGTGGCTACAAAAGATGAAAAACCGGTGCCAACCGAGGCTCGCCACTTGATGTTTGCCTGATCTCCCCGAAACCTTCCCGACCAGTTGGCCTGAACCGTCCGGCCGTCTAAATTCGGCCCTCGCCATCGGTACCACTCTTCGCCTTGGCAGATCCCAAGTAGCAGTAAGCACGCTGTAAAAAACAAAACGGATCGAACAGCAACGGTCATGCTGAAAACTGTTGAAAACGGATGAACGAAATTAGGCGAGGCGCCGAGACTATTTTTTGAAACGACACGTCTGGGCGTCTAGTTGACGTTAATCCAAGCGAATCGTGACTCGAGCGAAGACGGAGTCGATTCACACACGACAAACGGAATCAGACGTTCGAGCGACTGAGTTTTCCGCTCACAAAACGGTGATTCTACAATCGCGACTTCAAAAACGGTGTCGCGGACATTCTAATCGCGATCGCTCGATGAAGCGCTTCCCTATCCGCCGAAACCAACTTCGATAGTCAGCAATAATCGTGACGCTCAATCTTGTTCTCGGATACGTGGTGATCGTAGCGATCCTAAGCTCGGTTACGTTTCTTGTGTACTGGGTTGATAAACGTCGCGCTCAATCGGATCGGTGGCGAACGTCGGAAAAGACGCTGCATCTACTCGCGTTATTTGGCGGTTGGCCCGGTGCCTGGATCGCCCAGCAGAAACTGCGTCACAAAACGCGAAAGCGACGCTTTCGAATCGTGTACTACGCCACGGTCGTTGGCCATCTCCTTGCCGTGACTACAATCGCGTACTGCCTGTCGAATTCCCAGTGAATCGGTATTTGCGACAGGTGACTCGTTCGTTTGCGTCTCGCACTCCTATATTCAGTCCGCTGAAATTTCTTTGATGGAACCCTTCGCCGCATCGAACGAGAATCGCTCGCATTTCTCGTCAGTGATCGCGGGGATCCTGATCGGGGCAAACGTCACCGGTGTCATGCTCAGCTATGCGTTGACACTGTTCCTCGCCCGGACATTAGATTCAAACCAGTTCGATAGCTTCGTCGGAGCGATCGCCGTCTTGACGATGCTAGGTGCCGTTTCCGAAGCCGGCGTTGGCAAATACGGCTACAAACGCCTCCCGCTTGCCGACCAAGCATCCGACACGAGCGAACGAAACGCATATTTGCGATTTGCGAAGCGGACCGTGTTTCTTTGTAGTGCGATCTTCGTCGCTTGTGGAATCTTTTTAGAGTCAGCCCTGCCCAACGAAGCCGTCGAGTTCACGTCCATCACCTCGGTACTGTTTATCCCCGCCGTTGCCGGTTGCGGTGTCGCGGTGGATCTTCTAATCGCAAGTCAATCGCCGATTACCGGAACCTTGATCGCCCGGGCTTTAGTGCCCACGATCACGTTGTCCCTCATTGTCGTTGGTTCCCAGACGATTCGCGGCTTTGACGCGACGATGGCCGTGATCTGTTTCGGCATCGGCAGCACACTCGGGCTACTTCTCTGCGCCGCTTTGCTCCAGCGCTTTCGATGGATGGGCAAAACAAATGTCGGTGAAATCCAGTGGCAACACTGGATTTCACGAAGCCTGTCGTACTTTGCCGTCACTTGTGCGATCACATGGCTCTTCAAAGCACCGCTCGTCATGCTGCACCACTTACCGCACTCGGCGGCTGAGCTAGGTTTGCTGGCCCCGGCATTTGAAACGGGATGCTTGGTATTGTTGTTATCCAAATCGGCAGACAAGTATTACCTTCCGATGCTTGCCGTTGCGATCGATCAAGGCGACATCGAAACAGACGAGCGTTTGCGTCGCCGGCGTCAATCATTGATCGGTGGCGCCGCGTGCATTTTCTGGCTCGCCATTGTACTGATCGGCAAACAAATCTTGTCCCTGTTCGGACCACAGTTCGTCGTTTCTTATCCGGCGTTACTTTGGGTCACAACGGGGGCATGTATTTGGACTCTTTTTTCATTGTCGCCATCGGCTTTACTGTTCATGCGGCGTTCGAAACAATTGGGACTGAACCTGATCTTTCATTCGCTGGCGCTGATGGTTCTGATCCCAATTGCGTTTTATCAACACGGAAACACCGGCGTCGCCTTTGTCTTTGCGGTCTGCTTGGCATCGACCGCCGCGATCGCTCGGATCCAAGAGTCCATTGCCTGGAAATCTGAGTCAGAGACGATGGCAACCTAGTCCGAAGCGTTCGTTACTTCTTTGGCAAGAACGGGAACAGTTCGCGAATCTCGTCATCCGATGGCTGCCGACCATATTCGCAGATCTCAAACGCTTCGGCGTAGTCAATTTGCATTGCACGGTCTTCTCCATACCAACGAATCAGTGCGTTGCGATGCTGCTGTGCTTCGGCACTCTGACGTTTTACCCAACGTTCATGCAGCCACTGTCGCCGTGCCTCGGGAGCATTGGCTGGTGGCGCGTTCGCCATTTTTTCGGCACTACCGAGCGCACCGCCTTCGAACGTTTGTGACTCCAGTGCCATCAGTGCGTCAACTTTCTTTTCGAATACCGAACCAACATCAACCGCGACATCGGCGCGAAATGGGTACGGTTTCTGAAATCGATCGCTGGAATACAGGAATACCGGATTTTTCTTCAGAGGTGGTGTATCGGGACAAAAGAAAGGTACCGTCACCATATATGCGGCATCCTGAACGAGTACACCGACATAGCGGTGATCGGGATGGTAATCCCACGGCCGATGAGCAATCACGATATCGGCATTCCACTGGCGGATCGCGCGGGTGATTTTCCGACGGTTTTCCAATGTCGGCATCAACTCGCCATCGTGAATGTCCATCACCAGCGACTCAACCCCCAATCGTTTCGCCACCAAGGCAGACTCTGCTGTGCGACGCTTGGCAAGCGCTCCGCCCGACATTTGCCAATGTCCGATGTCGCCATTGGTCACCGAAACAAGTTTGACGTGGTGCCCTTGTTCGGCCCACAACGCGGCAGTCCCACCGCTCTTGTATTCAGCGTCATCAGGGTGGGCGCCAAAACAAATGATCCTGAGCTTTCCGTCTTGGGCGACCGCGGTTCCGGGATCACCGTACATGAAGCCGACCGAGATCCATAAGAACGAAAACACCAAAACTGTCCGACTATCAATCGCCATCGACCTACCTCTTTGAAGTGCTCACGTGGAAGCCCACTGATTTGCAAGTCGCGACGGCCGGAAAATTGAACGCCGATCCCCCGATGCCGGCACATTCGGCTCACGGTGGTTGGCCGAGGGCCGGAAACGAGTGCTTCGTTAACCTTCGAAATTAGGATTAGCCACATGGCGTCAGCCACGAGTTCGGCGCAATAACCGAGGCTAACGCTCGTCGGTTGATGAGTCGAATCCTAACGTTTGGTCTACACGGAGCGCTAGCACGTCGGGGGCGTGGTTTTCCCAGCGGTGTTCAATGATCAAAGCAAGCGAGACTTGACTAACTCAGTTCCAGTTGACCGTCGGAGTCACCAAACTGAGTTGTGGGGACGCCGATCAAGTTCAACATGCTAACAAAAAGGTTCGACATCGGTTGCTTTTTGGGTTCGTAAAATCGCCCCGTCGTAATTTTCCCGCCTGCGTTTCCGGCAAGAATCACGGGTAAGTTCTCGTGCGTATGGCGATTGCCGTCCGCGATCGCGCCGCCGTAAATGATCATCGAATTGTGAAGCAAGCTATTGCCATCGACATCTTCGGTTTGCCGCATCTTGTTCAAAAACCGGGCGAAGTGTTCAACGTAGAATTGATCGATCTTGGCAACTTTTTTGGCTAACGCCTCATCACGCTGACTGTGGGTTAACCAATGGTGGCCCTCGGGAATGCCTAGCTGCGGAAACGTTCGGTTGCTGCCGTCATAGGCCAAAAGTAGTGTCGCGACTCTCGTCGAATCAGTCTGGAAAGCGAGATGCAGCATGTCATACATCAGCGTCATATAGTCCCCGAAGTCCTTGGGGATCCCAGCCGGTGTGTCACGATCGGTTTTCGGTGGATCTTTGAAGTGCTCCGCCATCTCGATCCGACGTTCCATATCACGGACGACCGAAAAGTACTCGTCAAACTTTCGATTGTCCGCGGTGGCGAGCTGACGCTGGATATCGCGTCCTTCTTCCAAGACAAAATCCAACACACTCTTCTTCGTCGCCAGTCGCGTCTGGTAGTTCTTTGCCCGCTCGGACTTCGATCCCGCACCGAATAGTCGTTCGAACACGAGACGAGGATTGGCTTCGGGCGTGACCGGTGTCGATTCGGAACTCCAAGCCAAATTGTATTGATAAGCACAAGCGTAGCCCGAATCACAACTGCCGGAATTGCGAATGA
This sequence comes from Roseiconus lacunae, assembly GCF_008312935.1. Taxonomy (NCBI): domain Bacteria; kingdom Pseudomonadati; phylum Planctomycetota; class Planctomycetia; order Pirellulales; family Pirellulaceae; genus Roseiconus; species Roseiconus lacunae. The sequence goes on from NZ_VSZO01000019.1 coordinate 31,657, forward strand.
GGTCGGATGTCAATTCGAGTGACGGAATGCGAGTCACGGAGCCTACGTTTTGTGCGGCGACTTGATCGACCGAGATCCCGCAACGGATGTCGCTGCCGGCCGTCTTTCGTGCTCGTAAACCTGTCAAAAAAGTCGCGTTGGCTCGTGCGTGATCTCCGGCACCGTCAGGGCCAGGGGTTGCATTGATGTGATCGAGATTACTGATAACCTGGAAGTCAGCCTTCAGGTCTTCGAGTGCCATCATTGTTTCGTTTAGTTCGAAACCATTTTTGGGAAACCAATGCTCTTGCTGCACGCCGTTCGGAATCGACATAAATGCCATTCGCAGCGGCGCGCCTGTCTCGGTAACCGCTCTCGGTTCGGCACCCAACGCCTGTTCGCTTGCGCTCGCACGCTTGGGAAGCGACGCCATCGCGGGAATGGCTACGGACAATCCACCGCTTCGCAGGAATCCTCGACGGCTGAGCGCAAGTCGATTTCTTCGATTCATTCTTGATCCCCCTTGGATAGATTGTCTTGCTTCGTCGAAGGTAGCAAGCGTTGTTTTTGAAACGGCGCCGACTCGACGACCGCATGAACGAGCACACTGAATCGCCCGTCACTTTCGCGCAGGCGATCGACAATTTGATCGATCGTTTGTTCGTCAGTGAATTCCACTCCCCGTCCCACGGCGAATACCAACAGCTTTTCGGTGACGCAGCGGTAAAATGCATCGGCATGATTATTTCGCAGTAGTGCCTTTAACTCCCGCACGTCACGGAACGTTTCCCCGGTCACCAGTTCACCTTGAGGTTCGACCGGAGTTCCTCGGTCAGTCTCGCGCCACATTCCGAGCGCATCGAAGTTCTCCAACGCCAATCCCAACGGATCCATGCGGGCATGACAAGACGCACAAAGCGCGTCCTCTCGATGAACCGATAACAACTCGCGAAGTGTCGGTTCGCGATCACCAAAATGGTCTGCCGATTCTTCCAGTTCAGGCACCACGCCGGGAGCCGGGGGAGCAGGCGTGCCCAGAATGTTGTCCAAGATAAATAAGCCGCGTTTGACCGGCGACGTGCGTGTCGGATTCGAAGTCACCATTAACATCGACGCCTGAGTCAACAAGCCGCCGCGCGGACTGTCGCTCGGCAGATCGACTCGCCGCATCTTTTCTCCCTTGACGTGCTCAATCCCATAGTGCTCGGCAAGTTCCGCGTTCAGGAATGTGTAGTCACAGTCCAACAGATCTAGCAGGCTGACATCGTTGCGAATCACATACTCGACAAACTGCTCAGTCTCATCTCGGATCGAACGCTTCAAATCATCATCGATTCGTTCGACTTCGCGTCGGATCTCACGAAAGCGGGCAAACTTCTCACGGTGCTCTTCACTCATGCTGTCTCGGCCTCGGAAAAAGCCGCGCGGAAGACTGCGAAACCAATCGCGAAGTTTCTCTAACTCCTCCGCGTGCCCCATCACAACGCTGGCATCCACGTTGGCGTTGATCACATCTCGCGTCCGCAACCATTGACCAACAAAGTTGGAAATAAATGCGTCGGACCGCCGATCATCCAACATCCGATCAATCTGATCGCTCAAATTGGCCCGCAATTCACCGTTTTCCGCCAGACGCACCAACTCTTCGTCAGGCATCGAGGACCATAGGAAGTACGATAACCGCGACGCTAATGAAATCTCATCGACCGGCGCGTACTTTGCATCGGGAGATGAATTAGCCGCCGATTCAATACGGAACAAGAACCTTGGCGATGAAAGCACGCCGACGATCGCACGCCCGATACCGGTTTCGAACGTTTCTCCCGGCTGCGAATAAACCGTCTCGGCCAGCCCTACCAACCGGTCGATCGTGACTTGATCGACCTCGCCCCGATACGCTCGGGTGGCGAAACGCTCCAGCACTTCTGCCGCATATGATCGGCGTTGATCCGGTTCGGTTGGGGGTGAGTCTCGGGTGAAAAAGCGTTCGTAATTCGGTGGATGAACACGTTGATCGGTCCCTATCGGTCCTTCGATCTCCACCCGGTAAACTTCGAAGTGAACGTGGGTATCACTTTCTTCTTCGATCGATTCCGCCACTTCGCTATCCGACGCTAGCTCGACCGGTCGTATCTCAAAGGCGATACGGTGCTTGCCCGCGTCCCACTGTTCAATTGATTCCACGGTCGTCAGTTTATTTTCGTCCCAACCGAGTTCACTGACAAAAGCAACCTCTTCATCAATACGGCAAGTGACGTGATAGCGAGCTGGGTCAAACTCGAAAGATCCATGTTGTTTGGTACCGATCGAGACGTTGTATCGTCCTGCGGTTTCGATCTCGAATTCACGCGCGACCTTTTCTTGTTTTTTGCCGTCAAGCGATCGCCCATTGCGTTTTGAACGTCGGTCGTCCGAGACAAAATCTCGTCCCCGAAAAACTTGTCGAGGCACGATCTTTGTCACCTTCGGTACGGAACGCTCCACAATAAGCTCAGCCGCTTGTAAATACTTGTCCAACAACAACGGCGACACCATCAAAGCGTCTGCGACGTTGTCGAAGCCATGCCCGGAATCATCTGCCGGAAACAGCAACGTCTCGTCAAACTCAACTCCCATCAGTGCACGAACCGTGTTGCCGTACTCTTGGCGGTTCAAACGCCGGACCGTGATCGGTCCCGGATCGAGATTATCGAAATCGATTGCAAACGGACCACGTTTGATCCAGTCCTTCACGGTCGCCATTTCCATATCGGTCAGCTGATCTGACCCCATTGGCGGCATCACCCCGGCGCGAAGATTCTTCAACACCCGCCACCAGAACTCCGGTACCGCCGTGGCCTCGTCTTCTGACTCGAACGAATCGATAACAAAGTTTCCTTCGCGTTCACCGTAACCGTGGCAATCGTAACAGTACCGCTGCAAAATCGGCACGATGTCATTCTGAAATGACGGACCAGCGTCATCCGTTGCCGGGGTGACCTTCGAATCCTCAGTCTCACGGCCAGGTAATTCTTCGGCGATTGCCAATCCACCAAAGTAAGACGCAATCCCGCAAGTAATGATTCCAGTAGCGACGCAAAAACGCCAGCGATTCAATAGATCCATTAGAACAAAATTCAGCAGTAGGATCTGCGGCCGAAATCGTTGCGGCGACATGAGATCAGGGTTGGCAGGTGATAAGGGCGGGCATTAACGTTCAACCCCCGAGTGAGTCATGGGTAACGCAATTCCTCGCGCGAAAGACACGCGAACGCCATAGCTTAGAGCCCCGCGGTCGCGCAGACAAACTTTTCTGCACTGCCTGTGTGAAAAGATCAGTCATCATAGGCTCGCCGGGCCGTGTCCGCTTCGGCCTGTCTTTAATCGATAGGATTCAATGCGGTGGTTTATCGGCGGTAGCGGCGGAACTGGATGTTATTGGAGATCGTGCGTCAACACGCCAGCGGCTGAACTTGCGAATCGGTGACTTCGCATGCGGCCAATTCTAAGTAGTCGGGGCGGGAGCCAGAGGTGCGGTGCCGATACGCTTTGACGATCGCATTGTCTCGCACAAGGAAGGCACCGGGCATTTGGAACCCATCCCCGATCAGCTTCCCCACCCCATGCCGATTGATAATCGCGGCGCTGAAGCCTCGCCACCAAACAGAAAGGGGAAACAACTGGCCGGGCCCGCCTCGTTGGAGACCGTAGGCTCGATACAGGCGGCAACCGGGGTCGCTGATTCGATGCGTGTCGGCCAGGCCGTACGACTCGAACAGTTCGACATCGAGTTCGTTGTCGCCCATGTGAACTAAAACGATCTCGCCGCCCGCGGCTTCGATACCGGCGCGTTGCTTCTGCAAGTCCCCCAATGCTTCACGACAGAACGTACATCCGGCATGACGCAAAAAGACGACCAACACCGACCGGTCAACCGAAAGCGATGCGATTGAGTCGCCTCGGTGAGTCCGCATCAATTCATTCAGCCGTTCAGCGGGCTGGTCATCGGTACTCACCGCCGGCCGATTCGCGTGATCGAACGCCGCAAACAAGATTGCGGCAAACGGAAACAGCCAGACCAAGTCATTGAACACAGTGATCCAAACCCAAGCGGGCGACAGATCACCTTGCAGAACGTTCCACGCGATCCCGATCGGTCCGAGTGCCTTCCCTAAAAAGCCGACGAGCACCAATGGCCAGTGTCGGAGGGGATTCCGAGCGGCAATCGCATAACCTATCCCATACACCCCTACGATCATGCCGACACACTGCCAGATCGCAGGATACGCCGGCGGGGTGAGATCAAACCAGTCAAAAAAGTCACCGGGGCGCAGCACCACCCATGCTCCCCATACAAGGTTGTAGGTCGCGGCGGCATTCAATATCGTCGCGTACCAGCGTGGCGACGGATGAGGCGTGGTGGTCTGATTCACGTTCGGTACCCTTAAGAACCCCGTCAATTTCGTGACGAATAGGACTGTGCGCCCTCGGTTAACCGCGTTTCATCTTGTCGCAAAACCGCGGATTCCTAAATTGTCGAGACAAGTTTAGATAATTTCCCATCGATCCTCGCCCACAACAAGTCTTCATGCTGGAACACCGAATCCAACATCGCGTCCGATATGACGAATGCGATCCGATGGGCTTTGTCCATCACAGCGTTTACCTGCAGTACTTTGAAATCGGCCGAACCGAATTGCTACGGGCTAGCGGCGGTCGCTATCGAGACATGGAAGACGCTGGGCTGCTGGTCGTTGTTGTGAATGTCAACTGTCGTTATCACCAACCGGCCCGCTACGACGACTTGATCGACATCCAAACCAAGATCGCCAAGATGACCGTCGGCAAGATCACTCACGAGTACACCGTGTTTCGCGAAGGGCAAAAACTGGTCAGCGCAGAAGTCATCCTTGCGGTGATCGATCGCAACGGAAAAGTCCAGCGGGTTCCGCAGAGCCTGCTCGATCAATACGAATCTCAACTGCCAGAGCGTTAGCCGTTCGCCGGTTCAGCCGATGCCAAACGCGCGGACTCCGCCGCAACCAGCGCTCGCTTTGCGATCATTCGTTTGACAACCACATCGACAATCACACCCGCCAAGATCACGATTCCGATAATCGCAAACTCGAGTTTCGTGCTGATCCCGAGAATATTGATGGCGTTGTACAGGACTCGCATGACGGCGGCGCCGATGACGACACCCAAAATATTCCCTTCACCACCACGCAGACTGCATCCGCCAAGCACGGCGGCGGCGATCGCATAAAGTTCGTAAAAATTGCCAAAGCCAGAGGGCTGAACCGAGTTGATATCCAAAGCAAACAAGATTCCCCCCAGACCGGCCGCCATTGAACAGAGCACATAGGACAAGACAACCATACGCTTTGTATTAATGCCACTGTAACGGGCGGCTTCTTCGTTGCTACCGAGCGCAAGTAGATAACGTCCGTAAACCGTACGGTTAAGAAAGATCGACGCGGTGACCGCGAGGCCGATCAACAACAGCATTGGCATCGGCACCATCGTCGCGACAAGGTCGGTCTGACCGAGTAGCGCTAGTACGCCGAAAACCATCATCGGTAAGGAAACCGCTTTGCTAACCACACTTGCCGTTCGCCCGGCTTGATAAAGCCAACCGACCGCGACGATCGCGAACGCGACGATCAAGAATTCGATCAGCATCACTCCGGTTTTCAACGCTCCCCCACTGACCGTCACCGCACCGACGCGCCAAGTATCATCGGGAGTCGCCTCGCGAAACACCGGCACCAGTGCCCAAATGCTTGCCACCAACAACAGCAACGACACCACGACGGCGATGATCGGAAACGCCACCCGTTTCGCGTTCTGTTTGATTGCCGATCCGAGAAACAAACCGAAGGCAGGAATAAACAGCAGTGATGCCGCATAAACCATGACCGTCGACGGCAGCTGTGCGGCTCCTTCTGCGACGCTCACCTCTATTCCGCGTATCTGGTACTCCCCCAACGGCAAAATGACAGGCCCGGGGCCTGTGTCCCAGCCTTTCCAAAATCGAGCACTTCCGACGATTGCGACGAACACCCCCAACACCGGCCAGCCCCACCGAGAAATGTGATCGGCGAACGTGTTGCCGGATGATTCGCGGGGACGCCAAATCGCTTTCCACAGACCACCGACGAAGACCAACACGCCTCCGATCGCCAACATGGTCGCCCAACTCGCGGGCTTTCCGGTCGCCAACAAACGCAACCCATCGTCATACGCTTGCCCGAATCCCAACGTTTGATCGTCGGTCAACCAACGGGAAAACCCGCGGTAGAACAGCAACCCGCAAAGCGTGACCACAAACGGCTGCAGATCCAATCGCGTGATCAGTATTCCGTGCAACAGTCCGATCAGAGCTGAGCATCCCATCACGATCGCGATGGCAGCGATCGGTGAAAAGCCATGCTCAATGACCAACATCGGCAACAAACACGCCACCAGTCCCACGACCGATCCGATCGACAGATCGATCCCGCCGGTAATGATGACGAACGACACGCCAATCGACAAAATCCCAAACAAAGCACTCCAGCGCGTGATGTTGTACAAGTTGCCTTGGCCAACGAAGCTATCGTTCAGGATTGTGGTGAACAGACAAACGAAGATTAGCAATCCAAAGATGCCCAATACCTTATTCATTCATCTCTCCATCGATGATACCCGTTGCCAAATTCATGATGCGTTCTTCGGTAATTTCGTCGCCTGATAATTCGCCAGTCAATCGCCCTTCGTGCATGACCAAGGTGCGGTCACTGAGTGCGATGACTTCTTCCATTTCACTTGAAACGAACAGTACGGCCAGCCCGTCCGCGGCGAGTGACTCCATCAACCGATAAATTTCTTCTTTCGCGCCGATATCGATCCCACGTGTCGGTTCGTCCAACATCAGGACCTTCGGTTTCATCGCCAACCATTTGCCGAGCACAACTTTTTGCTGGTTGCCACCGGAGAGATAACGTACGACCTGCTGGGCCGACGGGGTCTTGATGGAGAGTTTCGAAATCGCGGTGTTCGTATCGGCGTCTTCTGCCGCAAAGTTCACCCACAGGCCGCCACGCGATTTCTCTTTCACGCTGGCCAACGACACGTTCGGCTTGACCGCAAAGTCGATCACCAACCCTTGGGTTTTACGATCTTCGGGGACAAGCCCTAGCCCATGGGCAATCGCTTCGGTCGGCGAAGAGATATCGACAGATTGTCCCCCGATTCGCATCTCGCCACCTAACGCCTCGGTCACTCCGAAGAGACACCTCAACAGCTCGCTGCGTCCGGCACCGACCAGCCCCGCGATTCCGACAATTTCCCCCGGACGAATTTCGAAGCTGACCGTTTGCCGCGGATGCTCGGGCACGACCAGGTCTTTGACGGCCAAAACCGGAGCCGACTCTCGAACGTCGTTTCGTTTCGTTCGGCAATAGAAGCGAGAGACATCGCGGCCGACCATCCGGCTGACCATGGCATCATGGTTGATTTCATGCTTTTGCAAATCGCCGGCGTTTTCGCCGTCACGCATCACCGCCACACGGTCCGCCAGGCGTTCGACTTCGGCTAACCGATGAGAGATATAGATCACGCTGACACCGGAATCACGCAACGATTCAACGACTTCAAATAAGGCTTCGGCTTCTCGCTGCGAAAGACTGCTGGTCGGTTCGTCCATGATCAGCACCCGAGCATCGATCGACAACGCCTTGGCAATTTCAACCAATTGCTGCCGCCCAATCGTCAACTCGCCAAGCAGTGTTAGCGGCGAAACCTCCAAACCGACCGACTGTAAATGTCGTTTTGCCTCGTGATAAATCGTCGAGCGATCGATCAAGCCAAACCGAGTCGGTTCGCGACCTAAAAAGATGTTTGCGCCGATCGACAGGTTTTCTGCCAAATTCAGCTCTTGGTGAATCAGGGCGATCCGATGCTCGATCGCATCAGCTACCCCGGAAAACTGCACCGCCTGGCCGTCGACGAACAGTTCACCGCTGTCAGCCGACTGAACGCCGGCAAGGATTTTCATCAGCGTGCTCTTGCCGGCACCGTTCTCGCCGACGATCGCGAGCACCTCGCCGTGTCCGAGCGTCAAGTCGACTTCGTGCAACGCCCGCACGCCAGGAAACCGTTTGCAAAGCGATCGCACTTCCAATAGCGGTGCGCGATCATGTGAGTCATTCGAAGTTGTTCTCACGTCGCGAATGCCTCGTCAATCTTTGACTTTCGGGTAGGCCTAGTGTCGTCAGTCACGGTTTCCCTTTGGTAACCGAGGCAAACGCCCGACGGCTGTGATGTCGAACCCGGTGATTCATTGCCGGTAACTCGCTAACGGCAGCAGGACGCGCGTGAAAATGGACATTCGTGGAAACAGGCGTTCGGGGCTATTGTTCGGTCGCGTCGGTATCGCCGGTCAGCACTTTAAGTTCATCCCAAAACTCTTTGACGTTGTCCTTGCGAATTGCCCGCGCGGGAATGTCTAAGAATCCACCTTCGGGCAATGCCGACTCGTCACCGGCGGCAAGTTTGGAAAGAATTTCGACAGACTTGTATCCGTACTCGTATGGATTCTGAACAACCGTCCCGTAGCAGTGCCCGTCAATGATTGCCTGCAACGTGCGATCATCCTCGTCAAAACCGACGACCTGAATCTCACCCAACTTCCCGGCACCGCTGATCGCTTCGAGGATGTTGGGCGGGTTGTAGGCAAACAAGCCAACCATACAACCGAGGTTGGGATGTTTGACGATCGCGTCTTCCGCCACGCCCTTTGCTTTGGCAAAATCGAAGTCATCGGTACGCGTATCCAAGATGGTGTATTTGTCACCCTTGAGTACTTCGTCAGCCGGATCAAAATCACGTGTGGGATCGTTCGACCGATCGAGAAGTTCATCGATGATCCCCTGGCGACGTTGATCGGCATTCAGTTGCCCCAGTCGTCCGACGAAGATCATGACTTCACCGCCGTCGGGCAGCGCTTCTTTGACAAGTTTGCCGCACATTCGACCGGCGTCGTAGTTGCTCATCCCAATGTAAGCCAGGCGATTGGAATCCGGTGCGTCAGAATCTTGTGTGATCAAGTTCGTCGCCTCGGCAACATCGTTAAGAATCCCTGTTTGGTTTCCCGGGTCGATGGGGCTGACCGCGACCCCGTCGACACCGAGCGAAATCAGCTCTTCGAGCGTCCGCTTTTGGTCAGCCGCTCCGTCGGGCATCAATACCGAACATTCGACGCCAAGTTCTTCGGCGGCATCGTTGCATCCGGCTTCGGCGATCACCCAAAACGAAGCGATTCCGTTGGTCACATAAGCAACCTTGATGTCCTCGCCTTCGGCGGTCTTGATCGCATTGGGCGAGGCTTTCTCCGCCGCACGCGATTCGGACTCAGGCTCAACCTTTTCGATTTTGCAGCCCACCATCATCACTGCGAGGCAAACGACCACGGTGGCTTGCCAAGCGATGCGGCGGCAACGCGAGAGGGAGAACATGCGGAGGCGATGGTTCATGACGCACGGTGGTTGGTGAGGGAAGGTAAACCGGATTTAGAAGTGACCTAAACCCACGAGCCGTCCGCGTTCGCGTCGGGCCTGCATCGCAAAGACGCGGGGCTCGCGACGATCATCGTCGGCTGGTTAGGCGGCAGACATCGGTTGCCGGATCGGCTCTAAGGCCCGTTTAATGTGACCTGAAGCGACCAAGCAGTGTAAGTCCGGTCTCACTGTGTCGCAAGCGACACCCCCGCGACGGCAGCCCATCTGGCCGAATGATCGTTACATGCTGTAGGGACGGAGAACAGAATCGGCAAACTCGCCGTCGATTTCGCAACCGGGTAATGCGTTCAGGTCTGGCCAGACGATACCGACACCCTAACGAGAGATACCGTCCGCCAGCGAAAGAGGAAGTCGTCGCGCCGGTTCATTCGTCTACGCCGACCAATCGAGAGACCCGACCGTGAGTTCTAACATCCCTATGAGCAGCCATCCGATGGGAAGCCACCCTATCGCTACGGCGACTCAAACGGTCCAACGCCAAGCTCGCCGTCAATCAGAACCGGCCGAACCGACGCACCTTAGCGAACTTGATCAATCCGAAGCATTCGAGACACTCACACGGTTGATCAGCGAGACCGCTCATGACCTTCGTGCACCGTTGACAACGATACGCGAAGCCGTCCGACTGGTCCGCGACGGAGACCTCGGTCGCCTTTCTAAGAGCCAGCAGGAGTGTTTGACTGCGGCAATCGATCAGTGCAACTGTGCCGGCCAAATGGTCGAAGAGATGGTGCAGTCACGACGGTTTGAAACCGGCTTCGGCAACGTTCGCCGGACTTGGGTTTCGATCGACGAGATTCGCGAACAGGTGGAATCAACGCTGCAGCCATGGGCGTTACCTCGCAACATTAACTTGCTGTGGGACGGTCCCTTTGGCGAAGACGTTCTGATCTATGCCGATCCGGCACTGCTGCGACGCTTGCTGGTCAACTTGGCCAATAATGCAATCCGAGTCACGTCGCCGCAACAGGCGGTGATGATTCGTGCCCAGCGTCACTTCAATTCCCAGATGATGAATTGGTCGGTGGTCGATCAAGGTCGCGGGATCACTCCGCATGATTTGGAGTTGATCTCCGCGGGCAAGGCGCCCACGCAAAGTATCGGTGGGCTGGGTCTATTGATCAGTCGGCAACTCGCTGCCGCCCATTTCTCCAAACTCCGAATTGAGTCACGAGTCGGTACGGGCACGGCGACCAGTTTTCATACACCGATGGGAGGCCCCGCCGGAGTCGTCGCCAATTTCGCACTGTGGCGAACACAACTGGCTCAACCCAAATCGGTCAGTGCGGCCGAACCCGATGAAATGGTCTACGAAGTCGCTCCGATTCAGCCTCAGACATCAAACCGCGGATCTAAACGTACGTCACGCCCCGAGTCGATCGCCGCCCCTCGTCGAGTCAGAATCGACGTGCCCTCCCAGGCGGTCGACCTCGGCGTTGCGAATGTTGCACCGATTTTCCCGCACCATCTTTATCTGACGAGCATCGAAGTCGGAGCTGCCGTCGCGAACACAGCGATTAGCGACTTCGATTATCTATTGCAACGGTCGATGCGAGTCACCGAAATGGCGTATCGTACCAGCCAACGAAGTTGGGTGATCGCATTCGATGCCGATTCAACGACCGGCCCATCACGGCGCCATGAAATCGAACGGACGGTTCAGATGGAACTCGAAAGTCTTCGCATTCGCTGGGGCAACGAGAGCGTCATCGGTAGCGTCCTCAGCGAAGAATTTGCGACAAAGTTGTCGTCAATGATGACCGACATGATCGTTCGCCAGTCTCTCTTCCATGCCCAACAATCGTTCTCCGATCCGAACACGGATTTCGATGGCCGCCCTGTTGAGATCGAATCGACGATTCCGGCCAGCCGCCTCGATCGGGAATTATCGAACCTTCGCGGAAGGTGGCAGTAGTCGATTCGATTGGCCACGCCCCTATCGACGTCGTGGTGCTACATCCCGAAGCACCGCACAAGTAGAATGACGGGTCACACCGTTCCTTGCGGCCCCTTGTTTCCCGCCTGACCTACTTGTGATGAAGATTACCACCGCTTTGTTGATGTCACTGTCGGTGATGTCACTGCTGCTGACGGCAGCGCCCGTTTCCGCCGATCGGCGACCGAACATTGTCGTCCTGTTCGCCGACGACATGGGATTTTCAGACATCGGTTGCTACGGCAGCGAAATCGAAACACCGAATATTGATCGGCTCGCCGAAGGCGGTTTGCGATTCACTCATTTCTACAACACCGGGCGTTGCTGTCCGTCGCGAGCTTCGATTCTGACGGGCTTGTACCCGCATCAAGCCGACATCGGCCACATGGCCGGCGACTTGAAAGTTGACGGTTATCGCGATCGACTTAGCTTCAATGCCGTCACCTTGGCAGAAGTTCTTGGGTCTGCCGGTTACCGAACGATCATGACGGGCAAGTGGCACCTTGGCTGGCGAGATGAAGGCTGTCCCACGGCACGTGGCTTTCAACTCTTTTATGGAACACGCGGCTACATCGACAGCTACTACACCATCGTGCCACGTACAGAAGTCTACCTTGGCGAACAGGTCGTCCTTCCCGTTACGGAGAAACCGGTCAACCATCTACATCCCGATCAAGAGTGGTATACGACGGATGTTTTCACCGATTACGCGTTGCATTTCATCGACAATGTCCGCGAACAAGGTGACGCCCCGTTCTTTCTCTACTTGGCCTACAACGCACCGCACTTCCCCTTACATGCGAAGCCGGAAGACATCCAAAAGTATCGCGGCAAGTACCGTGATGGGTGGGAACAATTCCGAAAGTCACGCCATCAGAAACTGATCGAACTAGGTGTCTTGCAATCTGACACCGAGCTTTCGGCGTTAGATGTTCCGGCTTGGCAAACATTGACCGACAAGCAGCGCGATGACATGGACTTTAAGATGGCTCTGTTTGCTGCGATCGTTGATCGTTTGGATCAAAACGTCGGGCGTGTGATCGATCACCTTGAAGCGATCGGTGAACTCAATAACACACTGCTGGTGTTCCTTTCCGACAACGGAGGCACCAAAGAAACGGGCCTGTTTGGAATCAAAGGAAAACGCAACACGGTCGACAACTACTCCGAATGGGCCAAGGTCGGTGGCTGGACCAGCAGCTACGGTCAAGGCTGGGCAAACTTAAGTAACACGCCGTTTCGGCGCTACAAACGTGAAAACCACGAAGGCGGCATCAGCGCCCCTTTCATCGCCCATTGGCCCAACATGATTGACGACCGCGGTGGACTACGTCATCAACCATCCCACTTGATCGATTTGATGCCGACGTTTGTCGAAATTGGCCAGGCCGAATATCCGACGACCTTCAATGGACACGAAATTCAGCCCATGCAAGGGCGTAGCCTCATGCCGGTCTTCGATCTGGCAAACCCCAAAGAATCACGAACGTTGTACTGGGAACACGAAGGCAATCGAGCGATCCGTGAGGGTGATTGGAAGTTAGTCGGCAGCCGCAACGAACCCTGGGAGCTTTACAATATTTCGCAAGATCGAACCGAAAGTGAAAACCTGGTCGAGTCACTCCCAAAGAAAGCGAACGCCCTGAAATCGAAGTGGGATGCTTGGGCGGAGAAAGTCAATGTGCTGACCCCGGAAGCATTCGAACAGCAACGACAATCTGTCCGACAAGGCGGCAAGTAACGCCGTTTGCTGGCTACATTCTGAGAGTGGTTCAGTTGCGTAGCCACGGATATGCCAGAAAAACCGGGGCAAACGCCCGTCGACGGATCGACCACGCCCGAACGGACACGTGGATCATTCCACTGGGATCAGCCGAATGGCGTTAGCCACGGTTGAGTTGCAATCATCTGGTCTAACACGACTTGGCTGATAGCTGACCAGTGATACAGAACCAGTGCCACTCCAACGCCGTGTTCCCAGCCGCCATCGAAACGGCAAACTCCACCTAGCCCGCAAACTCGCCTTCATCTTCCCGCGTGGGGGCGTTTCGATCCTACTGATTGTATGGAACGGATCGGTAGAACCGACGCTTGATGCCGATAGACACCATGAATCAGATGGTATGTCTAGGATCAAAAATGTGTCAGTTCGGGTTCAAACAGTTGCGTCGTGAAAAGAGCGTTGGGCGAGCCGCCGCGGTTCGGCCGTTGATTTTGCTTTTTGCTACCCTGCCGGTGGCCGCTGCGTCGTTGCAGGGTTGCGCGAGATCGACCTACCGAAAAGCGGCGGACCGCGAGGCCTATTGCCTGATCGACAGTCGCAAGTCAGACGCGCGCTGGGACATCCCCAACCGCGCCGTCGAACCGCAACGCCATTCGCGGATGTACTTGGCTGCCGAACAAGATTGTGCTCCCAAGCCACCGGATGATTTCGCCGCCCATCGGTACATGGTCCAACCGGACTGCAAAGAGATTCCCTACTACCAAAAGATCGCAACGCGGCACAGCGTCGAGAACCCGGCGTGGATCGACCGATTGCCGAAAAACGAAACTGGCACGATTGATCTAACGCAACCACTCATGATCGACCTGGCGCTTTTGCACAGTCGTGATTACCAAGGGGAATTCGAACAGGTTTATCTTCGTGCGCTCGACCTTTCGGTCAATCGCTTCGAATTCGACACGCAATGGTTTGGCGGTGCCGGATTAGCGTATGAAGCGAACGGCGAAGATCTTGGCAATGATCGTTTGCTGACCGTGTCGGATCGACTGGGCTTTGGTCGCAACCTAGCCGGCGGCGGCCAGTTTGCCACCAGCGTAGTCAACTCGCTGACCTGGAACTTTCCCGGAAACACCGTCCAGGCCGGCTCGGCGACGATCGTGTCGACCTTTACCCAGCCGCTGCTACGCGGTGCGTTTCGTCATGTCCGACTGGAAAGCCTGACACAGTCCGAACGTAACTTGTTGTACCAAGTTCGTGATTTCGCTCGGTTCCGACGACTCTTTTACGTTGGATTGACCGAGCGCTACCTGGGGTTGCTGACGCAAACCCAATCGATCCGCAACACCGAGAACAACGTCAGTAACTTGCGTCAAAACTTGGTCGAACATGAATTCTACGAACAGCTCGAAACCGTCTCCCAAGTACAAGTTGACCAGGTATTTCAGCAGTACCAAAACGGGCGTCGATCATTACTTTCCGCCGAACAAGATCTGATCGGACAACAAGACAACCTGAAGTTCGCGATCGGCTTGCCCGCCTGGGTCACGTTTGACATCGACGAATCACTGTTGGAACCGTTCGAGTTAGTCGATCCACGAATCGAGGCGTTACAAGACGAAGCCCAAGAGCTATTCATCGAACTGGTGCAATACCTTCCTCCCACACAAGCTCCGATCGATGTCCTGCAGCAGCACTTCGATCGCTATCAAGAATTGCATCGCGAAGCACTCGATCGTCTGCCGGACGTCGAAGCCGAACTGCGCCAGTGGCAAGCGAGACTCGCGACCACCGACCGAACACGTTTTAGTGACGACGATCGCCTGGATTTCGAGCAACAGTCTGAGCTGGCAGAACGCATCGAAACGCTACTCGCTGACTTACGAAGCGACTTTGCGACTCGCGATTCATTCGATGCCCGAGTGCTCGAAAAGCTCCGTAATTACGAAGCCAATCCGCCAAGCGAAGAAGACACCACCGAGCAACCGACGTTCGAAGAAATTTTGAAAGGCGTCGAGTCGCTCGCAGACGTCTCGATCGATGACCTACTTCCCAATGATGACGACAATACCGCGATCATTGCCTGGAAGGCCGTCTCGGAAGCGATTGGGAGTAAGCTGCGGGAAGAGATCGCAGAACTGTATGTCGCTCAGACCCAGATTCGATTGTTTTTGATCGATATCGAACCATTTTCCATCCCTTCCGAAAAAGCGATCAGCTTTGCACTTCAAAATCGCCTGGACTTAATGAACTCGAAAGCCCTGGTAATGGACCAATTCCGGAAGGTCGAAGTCGCCGCTGACGCGTTGGAAAGCGATCTGAACCTCAGCGGACAAGTCGCGATCGGCAGTGATAGCGATTCGAATAGCCCATTCAAACTCGACTCTGCGAATAATCTCTATCAGCTTGGGTTGCAGTTCGACGGACCTCTCAATCGCCGCGTCGAGCGCAATGATTACCGAGCGGAGCAGGTAGCCTATCAAGCAGCCATTCGGACGTTCATCGCCGACAAAGACTCCATTGCCAACGAAGTCCGACAAATCCTCCGTCGCCTCGAGTTTAGCCGTCTAAGTTTTCAGATCGCGCGTCAACAGGTTTTCGCGGCGACTCGCCAGGTGGACCAAGCTCAAATCGATCTTCGACAGAGCCGCGCGATCGATGCCAACCTGACGATTATCTTGCTCCAAGCACTTGACGGAATGCTGGATGCGAAGAACAGCTTGGTTCAAAACTGGATCGACTATCGGGTGCAAAAAATGCGATTATTCGCGGCACTTGAATTGCTGTATCTCGATGAAAACGGGCAGTGGATCAATGAGGAAACGGGATTGGATCAGGTCCTCAATTTTCAGGCGATCGACCCCGAATACTTCCCGCCCCAAATCGTGTTGGCAGAGGAATCCAATTCGATCGATACCGATCTTGCCCCACCCGCGTCAGACCCGGTGCTCGCCGAGGAAGCGATGGGGGAATTGGAACTGATCGAAGCAGAAATCGGCACGCCGGATGATGCTCCCCGAGAAGACAACTGAGCCCCGTCCGTCCAAATCAGCCGAAGAGCGTTAGCTCCGGTTGCCTCATCTTCCAGCCCAAATCAGCCGAAGAGCGTTAGCTCCGGTTGCCTGCCCCCGCAATCCGTTCATCACGTTTGCCGGTCAGAATACAAATTCCAATGCATCGCCGAGAAGCTTCGGCTACACTTAGGGGTCAGAATTTTAGACAAATAGTCTCGTTTCGAGCGTCTGTTATTGTCTACACCGACCTCGACCAATTTTATGAAGAAAATCGCTAGCTACGGCCTGATCGTAACTGTCCTCGCGATCACCGGCATCGCCGTTCTCAAAATGCCCGGTATCCTCAACGGCGCCGACTCTTCCAATGATGCTCAGGCAACGTACGTCGTTCAGCGGCGAACGATTGAAGATCGGGTCGTCGAACGCGGCACGATCGAAAGCCAAAAAACCGTTTACGGTAAATGCGAAATCCCAGGTCGAAACAAAATCACGTTCATCGTCCCCGAAGGCTCACGCGTCAAAAAGGGTGACAAAGTTGCGGAGTTTGAAACGACCGAAATCGACAAAGACATCAAAGAAAAAGAAGTCGAGATCAACGAGGCAAAGGGAAAACACGCCGAAGCCGTTCAGTCACTGTCGATCAAAGAAGATGAAAACGCGACCAACATCGCGGCGGCGAAACTGGCATTCGACATCGCAGAAATCGATCTAAAAAAGTATCGCCTCGGTGATTTTGAATCGGAAAAGGCAGACCTGAATCGAGCGATCAAAGAAGCCGAAGCGGAACTCGAAAAGGTACGTGACGAAAAAAACAACATCAAAATCCTCGTCAAAAAGGGTTACCGCACGCCGCAACAATTGCTTGAGTACCAACTTCGTGAACAAAATTTCCAATTCCAGGTCGAACGTGACAAACAGAAGTACAAAGTTCTCGTCACCTATGACCGGGACAAGAAGCTGATCGAATTTGGCGGCAAAGTCGAAGAAACCAAACTAAAACTCGAGCGTGCCAAGAAGACCGCCAAAGCGGAAACACTCAAAGCTCAAGCGGCGATCGACAACGCCGCGTCGGCGGTCAGCATCCTCGAACAACAACTCGAAGAACTGCAGCGACTGCGAAAAAAATGCACGCTTCTTGCCGAACAGGACGGCACAGTGGCGTACGCCAATGAACGATGGTACGACGCATCGGAACGAATTCGCGAAGGCACCGAAGTTTACTCAGGCCGCAACGTTTACTTTCTGCCGGACATGAGTCGGATGCAAGTCAAGGCGAACGTCCACGAATCGGTCGTCGATAAGATCAAAGTTGACCAGACGGCCGACATTCGACTCGACGCCTTCTCCGACCGAAAACTGGCCGGCCGCGTCACCAAAGTCGCCGGGATGGCGGCGAGCAGCTATTCCAGCGTCCAGAATTACGAAACGATCATCGTGATCGATCAGTTACCCGATGAGTTGGATATTAAGCCGGGGATGACGGCCGAAGTTAACATCCTGGTCGGGACCTACGAAGACGTCATCACCGTCCCAGTTGGTGCCGTCACGGAGCACTTTGAACAGTCCTATGTGTATGTCCGCGATGGTGGTTCGATCAGCCGTCGATCGATCGAAACCGGACGCAGCACACACTCGTTTGTCGAGGTCCTCGAGGGGCTTCGCGAAGGTGAAACGGTCACATTGGACGCCTACCAACGTGGGATCGATGACTTTGCCGATGCCGAACAAGAAGCCGGCGCCGGAGGGGCCGCGCCGTCGGGGGCGCCGCAAGCGTGATGGGATCAAGCTTTCTTCGTTATCAAGCCATCTTTCACACCTCCGTCCGAGGTGTGTTGATGCACAAACTGCGTTCACTACTGACCGTCTTAGGGTTGGTCTTCGGCGTCGCCAGTGTGATCGTCATGCTGGCCGTTGCCGAAGGCGCTAGTCGACAAGCTCAAGCACAAATCGAAGCGTTAGGTGTCAGCAATGTGATCTTACGCAGTAAAGAACCAAGCAGCAGCGAATCGGAAATCAACTTTCGATCGTTCGAGCAAGATTTTGGACTGACGTACGATGATTTGCGGCGGATCGAAGAGACGATCGACTCGGCGACGTCGGTGACACCGCTGCGTGAATTTCGGCAGGAAGCTCGCTACGCCGACCAAACCGTCGACGCGCGGATTGTCGGTGTCTATCCCAGTTATTTCGAAGCGAGCAAGATTGAGATTGTCTTGGGACGACCGATCGAACCGGCCGACCTGAAGCAACGCGCAAACGTCTGTGTTGTCGGGGAAGACATCGCCAGAAATGTATTCCGAGGCAAGTCACCCTTGGGTAAATCCATTCAAGTCGACAACACCCACTTCTTTCGGATCATCGGCGTCCAAGGTTACAAAACACCGTCCGCGGGTATCGGTTCGAGCATGTCGGCCTCGGATTTAAACAGCGACATCGTGATTCCGCTCACGACCGATCGAAGCCGGATCGGCGATGTGATCACCCGGCGCCAACAAGGCAGCTTTTCCAGGCAACGACTCGAACTCAGCCAGATCACCGTCGGCGTTGTCGATCGCCATCAAGTCAAAACGACCGCCGCAGCCTTGGAAGGGTTATTGGCAAAATATCACCCTCGTGAAGACTACGCGATCACGATTCCACTCGACCTGCTCGAACAAGCTCAAGCGACACAGCGGATTTTCAACTTTGTACTCGGTGCAACTGCGGCAATCTCACTTTTGGTCGGTGGGATTGGCATCATGAACATCATGCTCGCCAACGTCAGTGAACGGACCCGTGAAATCGGCATCCGCCGGTCACTCGGTGCCAAACAGCGCGACATCATTTTTCAGTTCGTGATCGAAACCGCATCGCTATCGCTGTTTGGCACTTTGATTGGAGTCATCGTTGGCTTAGCGGCTCCCTCGTTGGTCTCATACCTATCGGGGATGGAAACGATGGTGACACCATGGTCCGTCGCAATTGCATCGCTGGTATCACTTTCGGTCGGCATCGTGTTCGGGATCTACCCCGCCCGGCAAGCGGCACGGATGGATCCCATCGAAGCACTCCGGCGAATGTAGCGCGAGAGTCAATCGATTGGGCATGGTAAACCGAACAATTTTGGTTCCATCGTGATCAATGGCAGGAGCACCAATGCTGGCGCTCGCACACTACCGAACCAGGTCCGGTCTGCTGGTTCCTAACTTCTCGATGTACCGGGTGCAAAGCTGACCCTCATCAGGCGTTGCGTTTCGCAGATGAGATGTTTGTTCAACGGCCCAGCGACTGGACCAATTATTCGGGTTCGGCTCATCAGCCGACGGTAATTAGCCCCGGTGATTGCACCGAAACCGTGGCTAACGCCAATCGGCTAATCCTAACCTTGGGTGCCGAGGAGGCACTAACGTGGATCGCACGCGGTTTTTCGGTACAAATCCGAACTTAAAACGTGGCCGCACTCCAAATAGGCGGGGACGCTCGCGAGCGATCCGGCCGGTAAATTACGGCAAAAGAAAGAAGGGGTGGATGACCGGGTTCGAACCGGCGACATCTGGAACCACAATCCAGTGCTCTAACCAACTGAGCTACACCCACCGTGTTGGCGGCGAAACCAAAAGTGCCTCGCCAGAATCAGAGACTTTATCCGCCAAAATAAGTTCGGTCAACGGTCCGTTTTTCTCGGCCGAAAAGATTCTTTAACGATCCCCCAAAAACGGCCAGGTTAACCCCTGTAATCACGCTAGGTTTTCAAATCCTAGTCGGGTCTACTTCACTGGATTCTCTGATTGCCGCCGAGCGAGTAGGCTATCAGGTTGAGATGGTTTGCCACTGCGAAACTTCTCTCACTTGCACTGCTGGCTCACACACTGCCCGCCCTAACTCTGCCCGCCCAACCACGCGTCGATGGCTCGTCGAAAACCCGCACGAAAACCCACCCCCGATCACGAGACGACTCGTGGTCTCGCCGGCACTCGTGATGAGACTGGCGATGCCACCGTGGACGCCGCATCGACATCGCCGGATGCGACCACGGTTGAACGGTCGCCGGTCGTGACCGTCGCACCGACCGGATGGGTGCCAATTCTGATCAGTCTAGCTGTGATCCTGCATTTGGCTGCCTTGTTTGTTTCCTATTCAGCAATTGTTGAGCCTTCTTCCACACAAGGCCGACTTCTGGAAACACTGACACCTTATTTGCGCGGAACACACTTCGCCGCCGACGGTCGGCGGTTTTACCTCGCCCACGCGACGCCCGACGAACAACCGCATCGTCTTCAAGTTGCCTCGGTCGACGCGAACGGCCAATTTGTTATCGACCGGGAAACGCGGTGGACGACCATCGAACCTTCAGGCCCGTCCGGTTTGGCGGCCTCGGATCGCTATGCCAAATGGATGACCCTGGCTGCGACGCTATCTGAATCCGACCAACGCTCGCTGGCCGCACAGCTATTGTTGCCACTTGTGAAAGCAGACGAATCGATCGCTGCCGTCCGTATCGTACGACTACCGACGCAGCTCACGACCGCCGAACAGGACGCGATGGGACCTGCGTACCTGGCCCGAGTGGTTCGAAACAAAAACGGAGTCAACTTGGTCGCGATCGAATCCCGGCGCCTCACCACCATGCCTCGCGACACGAACGAGGTCACGCCGTGAAAGAAGCCTTCACCTCGAGCTGGAATCGGTTTTGGTTTGCCCCTAGCCCGGCGCGTTCGTTGTCGTTCGTTAGAGTCGGTTTGGGAATCGTCACCGCACTGTATTTCCTTTCGGCACTTCCTGACGTTGCGGTTTGGTTCGCTTCCGGTGCACCGGCGAGCACCACCAACCTTGCCGAGTTCTTTCGCACAGCAGAATTGACGCGTGATGCCCGCTGGATGGTTTCGCCGCTGTTTATCTGGGACGCATTGTTCAACGGTTCGAATTTATCAGAAAGCACGACAATCTACCGAGCATACCTATTGATCGGTGCCGCCCTTTCGATCGTTTTGGCGTTGGCCGATCGAATCGCACCTCGGTGCCCGAGAATACTGCGCTGGTTTGTCCTGCGTGGTGGATTAGCTGCTTTGGTGTGGATCTGGTTTGTCGGGTGGGCGAACCGCGTCGTCTTGCTTGCCGGCGTAGTCGAACCTGTTCTGAGCGTTTCGCTGGCGGCGTTGATGATCTCGCCGATCGCCGCTCAGGATCGCCAGGATCATCAATACAGTTGGCGCACCACGCTTTCGCGACGATTGATCGCCTGCCAATTCACACTGATCGGGATCTTGACCACGGCCACGATGTTGGCCAGCCCGACGTGGTGGAACGGGACCGGAGCGTATGGGCTGCTTGCACCGACAGAAGACCGATTTTTCGACGTGCGCGAATCTTGGTTTGAAACGCCGCTTGTCTACGAAGGTCTCACGCTGGTCCTGGTCTGGCTGCTCCCTCTCGGGTTGCTTTTGGCATGGAAGCGTCCCTCTCGCTCATTCGGCGTCGGGCTGATTTGGGCTTGGGCACTGCTGGTTGGCCTGATGACGACAAATGTTCTCTACGCGGCGACGTTCGGCATCATTGCAACGAGCCTCGGTGACCGAGATACTGACCATGCCTCCGCCTGAGCGAATGGGGCAAAAACGCTCGGCGGCGGAAGCATGGCTATGAAAACGTCACGACCAGTCGCGACAGATGCGGAGATCAACGACGAGAGGGATGATAAGCGAAACGGATTGAATCAGGATTGGCTTTGATTGAATCAATCTCGCCGTTGAAGCTTCGAGGTTTCGCCCCTTCGGCAATCGAGAAGGTCAATCCGAAAGCCTCAATTCAACACTGATTTATCGGGCTGACATTCTCTGACGACCTCCCCACACGGGTGCCGGATTGGTCGCTGATCGATCAAACGACCGTTTGCGTGTATCAATTGCACAACGGCTTCTCGTCGGGTCCGACTGTTTAACGCGAACCGGCATCAAACATCCACACCAAACCAACCATTTTTTGCTCAGAATTCATAGGTAATTTAAGTGAGTGATTTGAAAGGAAAAATTGTCGCAATCACCGGCGGCGGAACCGGAATCGGCGAAGGGATCGCAAGGAAGCTCGCCAGCTTGGGTTGTCGCGTGGCGGTCGGAGGCCGACGCATTGAGAAACTTGAAAGCGTTGCCCAATCGATCAAATCAGAAACACCGGTCTATTGCCACACGCTCGATGTCGCCGACCCGGACAGCGTGAAAGACTTTTTTGCTGCCGTTAAGAGCCACTTCGGCGATCCCGACATCCTGGTCAATAGTGCCGGCATCAACATCCAAAAGCGGACGATGGCAGAGATGTCGCCGGAAGACTGGGATCGTGTGATGCAGATCAACGCGAGCGGCGCCTACCGATGCATCTACGAAGTCTTGCCCGCGATGCGAGAGCGCCGCGACGGATTGGTCGTCAACATTTCGTCGGTCGCCGGCAAACGCGCGATCACTCTTGGCGGCGTCGTCTATTGTGCCAGCAAGTTTGCCATGACTGCTTTGGGAACGGCGATTAGCAACGAAGTTCGCGACGAAAGCGTCCGAATCACCAACGTGTATCCCGGCGAAGTCAATACGCCGATTTTGGAGAACCGCCCCAACCCGGTCTCACAAGAACACAAGGATTCGATCTTGCAACCCGAAGACATCGCCGAAGTCGTGGCGACGATTTGTGCGTTGCCGCCACGCGCCAATGTTCCCGAAGTCGTCGTAAAACCGACGAAACAAGAATGGGTCTAATCAAGCGTTCCTAACCGCCGGTCGATCCAAGATCCATGCATGCAACGCTCGCTGGATCCGGAATTATTTGACCTTAGGTTTCTGTTTAGGCGTAAGGCGTTAAGCAGTTGAACACGAAAGATTCGGCTTAAGTCATTTCACTCTCCCACTGGGCATTGGTATCTACACAAGTGCGAAGGGGAGAGCTTTGGCTT